>JAQTUD010000110.1 GCA_028710405.1 Candidatus Omnitrophota bacterium | reverse complement strand
TGTCAGTTCCAGGAATAAATACCTTCTTGATAAGAAACTCAGGATTACCGGCGCAATCGAGAAGAGGATACTGAAGAAGCTCTCAGCGGTAAGGCAGGATAATATCCTGGGCGTGCCGCTTATCTCAGACGATATAATCGGCATTATAATTATCAGGCGCAGCGGTAATAAGCCCGGTTTTGACGCCTTTGACCAGGAGATGTTAATGACGCTGGTAGAACAGGCGATAATCGGCGTCAAGAACCTGGAGCTTTATGAAGAACAGCAGAAGATAGTATTCGGCAGCATAAAATCCCTGGTGACCTTGCTGGATACACGCGTACCCCAGGAATACACCCACTCTTCGTATTTCAGTAAATTGGTGACTGCGATAGGGGAAGAGATGCACCTGGATGAAAAGCAGATCGAGAGTTTAAAATATGCCAGCCTCCTGCATGATACCGGCAAGGTGGATATCCCTCCGGAGATACTCACTAAGACCACAAAATTAACGACCAGGGAATATAATATCATTAAAAAGCATCCGGTCAGGGGCGCGCAGATATTGCGTCCGTTGCAGATATTAAAACCCGTAATACCCATAATCATGCATCACCACGAAAAATACGACGGCACAGGGTATCCATCCCGGCTTAAAAAAGGACAGATCCCCCAGGGCGCGCGCATCATGGCGGTTGCCGACGCCTTTGAGGCGATGGTCTATGGCCGGCCCTACAGGGAGAGGAAGGATATAAATTCCGCCATAAAAGAGATCAAGAAAAAGAGCGGCACCCAGTTTGAGCCCAAAGTGGTAGATGCGTTTTTGAGGGTGATAAAGAAGATGAATATAAAAAACTACTTGAAACTAGTGGCCGGCAAGAGATATAATAATAAACATGTTAAATAAGACAGATAATTCTCAGTTAGAGTTATTCTCGGAATCGGAAGATTTCAATAAGTCAAATAAGGGTTTGCCCGATAAGAGCTGGCTTTCTTTTATCTGGGGTTACGAAAAGACCATCCTCATCATCCTTGGCATTGTTACTATCAGTATTATTTCTTATTCGCTGGGGATAGAGAGGGGCAGGCACCTGTCCATATTAAGGAGCAGTTCCCGTCTTGATATCGCCGCGCTTAAGCCGGGTAGAGCGGCCCCGGTTGTTAAACCGGAAAGAAGGATAGGGCCGATACCGGCTGTCCAGTTCCAGAATAAGGAGATCCTCGCGCCGCAGCAAGACAGCCAGCAGCAGGCCGCCACTTACATCATCCAGTTGGCCAGTTACAAGAGCAGGGAATACGCACAGAGGGAGGCCCAGATTTTAAAGAGAAGAGGGTTTTCCCCTTTAATCCTCTCAAAAGGAAATTATATTATTTTATGCATAGGGAATTTCCCGAAGAAAGAAACAGCGCAGTCTATATTGTCCGGACTTAAGAAACAATATAACGGTTGCTATATAAGGAGGTTATAAGTAATAATGTCTATCCATCCGTCACTATCTTCCTCGGAAAAAGATAAAAAACCCAGGTCCGTTTTAAAGCGCACGGAGCGCATAAAAACCATGTTGCAAAAGGGGCAGTGGAAAGAAGGGGATAATGTCTACGGCCTGCCTAAAATAAAGACCGTCAGGATTAAGATTAAGAAAGAGAAAGTAGAGAAGGCCGTAGAAGGTGCGACAGCTACCACAGAAGCCGCCGCTACCGCCGCCCAGACTCAAGAACAGCCCGCCGCCAAAGGCGCCGCCAAAGGCGCTGCTTCTGCTGCTAAGGGTGCTCCTGCCAAAGGTGCTCCTGCCAAAGGCCAGGAAAAGAAATAGCATGCGTCTAAAAAAATGCCCTCTCATTGGCATAGCCGTATTAGCGATACTTGTCCAAATAAATACCTCTCTTTTAGCGCAGGATTCAGCAACAACCCCAACCCCCAAGCCATATTTATTCCGGGGTAACGTTAAGACCGACAGTATCAATATCCGAACGGATTCCAGCGTTAATTCGGAAGTCATCTGCAAGGTCAACAAGTCCGAGACCCTGGAGGTATTGGCGGAATTATATGATTGGTATAAGGTAAGATTGCCTACCTTCGCGCCTTCGTATGTCAAGAAAGACCTGGTATTGCTTAATCCCGATAATACCGCTGTCGTCGTAAAGAATAATGTAAATATCCGTCTTCGTCCGGATACCTCATCCAGAATATTAGGCCGGGTCAATAAGAACGAACCGGTCAGGGTCCTGGAGGAAAAAGAGGGCTGGTATAAGATAGAGCCGGTTAAGGACAGCTTCGGCTGGATACATAAGAATTTCGTAGCCAGGATAGAAGAACAGAAGGCAGCCGCCCTTGAGCCGGTTCAGGCAACCGAGGATAAGATAGCCGTTACCCAGCAGAATAAGGCGCAAGTCGCTGACGACAAAAAAATAACCCTGGAAGGCGTAATCAGGCCGAAGGTATTTAAACGTATCGCGACGCATAAATTGATCACAAAAGACAATCAATTATATTTATTAAAAGGCGACAGGGAATATTTAAGCTCTTTTACCCACTCTAACGTGCGCGTGACCGCAAAACCGGCTGATACGGATACGGCGGGCAAAGTGCCTGTTCTGGAAGTAGAAAAAATAGAGGCAATAAATTGAGCAATATACCTTATTTTTTAGTATTATACGGCCTGTTGATTATCGCTATGACCGTGCACGAATTCGCCCATGCGCAGGTCGCCTATAAATTAGGGGATATGACGGCGAAATATTCGGGGAGATTAACCCTGAATCCGCTTGCGCACATAGATCCCATCTGGACCTTTCTTCTGCCGCTCTTTCTCTTTATCTCTACAGGCGGCCAATTTTTATTCGGGGCGGCAAAACCGGTGCCGATAAATTATTCGGCATTGAGGAACCCAAAGAG
>JAQTUD010000109.1 GCA_028710405.1 Candidatus Omnitrophota bacterium | reverse complement strand
CATCGCGGTTATACGGTTATAGACGTATATTTTATTGAGGAATGTTTTATATATGCCCCTGTTCTGGACGATGTAGGAATCCATGGTGGCGATCCTTTGAGAGATCTCTGTCTGCAGCTGTAATATCGCGCGTAATATCCTTTTCTTGTAATGTATCCCATTTACACCCGTCAGCGCGAATAATTTTTCCCTTCCCAGGTTCTGTTCAAGCTTATGCACGACCGAAGGTAAATATATTGCGAAGCTCCTGATCTCATTCACGGTCCAGGGCAGCGGCAGGGTGTCTTCCGGAGTTGTCTTAAGAAGATGCTTTAGATATGAAGCGGTCGGGGAATCTTTAATTACGACCGTCCTGAAAGCCCCCACATCATTATATAATGTCTGATTCTTAATAGGCTCGGTCTTATCAAAAAGCACGCACGAGGGCAGGATGCCGGACGATCTGGCATCTTTAACGTAGAGGCTAAAAGCCCCGGGGAATTCTCTTCTGTACAGGTTGGATATTTTTCTTACCGGTTTCAGGCGGGAAAAAGACGGGAACCTTTCATGCTGGATGACCACTAAAACAGAATCTTTGCCTTCATTGATTATTTTCTCTTCCAATCTTTCTTTAGGGAAGCTCAAGCCTCCGTCATATAGGAATATGACATCGTAACCTGATATATCGATGTCTAAAACATCTTTATACAGCCAGGTTACCCGACAAGCCTCCACCAGCTTTTCTCCGGCGGCATTTGATTGGGATACATAATTCAGTTTCTTGAATCTTTTATCCATCTCCACGCCGGTTGCCTGGGCTTTATGCATAGCGGCCAGGAGCACCACGCGGCCGTCGCCTGAGCCAACGTCAAGAAATTTCTGCTCCTCTTTTAAATTTATACGGGTGAAGATCTCGGTTACTATGGGAAGATAAGAATCCAGGAAGATGCCGCCGCAGCTGGTGGTCTGGAAGGGGATTATACTTCCCTGGTTATTTTGCAGCGTCCGATTGCATATATCTGAGAGCCTCTCAACTGCTTTTTTATGTTTATTTCTTTCTCGTAACTTATCTCTATTTGCCAACAGGACAATAACAAAGGACGCTAAAACGGCGATAAGTATGCTTGCGGCAAAGATTGGATGGAGGGATAAAACCGATGCTGTTACGGCAAAAAGTAATGGCGAAAGCGCAAGGCCGGAACGGTTTGCCAGCGGATTGGGCCCGCGTTCTTTTTTGGGGTCGCCTTTCTTATTCTTATTGATAAAATCTATCGTCTTCTCCGCCCAGGGCAACATCTCCCCTTTGCGCGAAAATAGATCTATCGGCGACCTTATCTCATATACCCCTTTACCTACCGGCTCAAATTTGAATAATTTTGCTATCTTATCAGTATCAAAAGAAATTTTGGCTTCAAAAAGAAATTCGGGGTCTTCAATTATCTTTTTGATCTCGGCGGTTATGATCTGCGCGGCGCAGGGGCTGTTGATCTTTGATTTATTATTCTTGAATACCAGGGCGATCTGTTCGACTAATGTCCTGTAATCCTTACGCGACAGTTTCCTGTCAAAGTATCCTTCAAATTCCCTCAGGTTCCTGCTGATGTCGACGTGGCGCAGGCGCCGCAGCAGATTACGGTGTTTCTTTATCACCGACTCGGCTATCATATTGCGGATAAAAGCGGTGAGTATCTGGTCCGTATGTGAAACTACGCGGGCCATTACCTCTTTAGTTTCTTCATCCGAACAAAGGAAGAACCGCCTGCTGAACTTATTGCTGTCCATGGGGGTTTCCGCCCACAATATCAACTCATGATGTTCCCTAAGCCTTTCCTCTCTCATAGATCCGGTTATCGCAGAAAGTTTTTCCGGGCTAAGAGGTTTTTTGTTGATGATCTTTGCCTGCTCGATACAGAACTCTATGCCATGATAGATGTATCTTTTAGAGTCCCGGCGCAATTCTTTGACGCTGGAATGCTCATTGCAATATTCGCGCCTGCCCAATTCGCGGATAAGGGCCGCGATGTCCCTGATCCCGGCGATCTCAATTAAATTGCCTGCCTCCGTCACATCGTCTTCGATAGCGGTAGGAGACTTAAAAGTATACCCCTGCAGGCAGGCCGTATCTACCACCGCATCTAAGTCGGAAAAAATGGCGCTTAACAACATAAGAGCGATGGAGGGCGATGTCCTCACTCGATAAGTGCGCAGCATTTTGGCAATGATCGTAGCCGTGCAGGAACGCGAATCTATTATTGTTGAGCCGGCAGGAACAAGAATGTGGCCCAAGACCGGATGGTGGTCTATTATCAAAGATACCGTAAACTTCTTCAGTTCTTCCCTTTCGACCTTGTTATGGTCAAACAGGATCAATTCTACGCCACCAACCTTATTTCCCTTGGTATCCGGGACCTGCCCGGCGATCTTTTTTATCAGGTCTTCTATGTCCTTATAGAAAACCAGATCGCTCTTGCGAATACCATTTCTTTCAAGGATGTCCTTTGTCCCTTCGTCTATATCATCCAGGATGACCTGGAAATACTCGGTGTCTCTTTCCTGCGGAGGCAGTTTTTTCATGATCTCCGAGAAAAGATACCTGCCGATAATCCCGGATATGGTAGAATCCTTCTCCGGCCAACCATGGCCGAAGATAAGGACCAGTCTTTTAATGGCCCTCTTTTTCACCACATCCTCAAGTCGCGCCCTTAACAGCTGTTTATTATGGCTGCGTATGCCCGCAATTAAAGCCTGATCAATATATCTTGGGATAATGCCGTTTTTGCCGGGGAGGCCGGGCTTAGCCGCGTAATGATTTTTGACAACCGGAGCCTCCAATCCGTTTATGAATTCATCCAGGTCATTAGCCAGGGATATCTTGAACTGCCTGGCTGCTTCCTTGAGAGAAG
>JAQTUD010000108.1 GCA_028710405.1 Candidatus Omnitrophota bacterium | reverse complement strand
GAAAGCCCGTATAAAGAAATTCCCAGGCCGGGCAGCATCATCTCGCCAAGGTATTCCTTATTTTTTAAGATCACATCAAAGGTGACCGCAGTGCCGAAATCCACCACCACCAAAGGCGCGCCATAAAAGATAATCCCGGCATAAGCATTTACCAGCCTGTCCTGGCCCACCTGTTTAGGATGCCGGTAAAGGTTCTTTACAGGCGCGGTTATATCCTTTCCCAAAACATACGGGGTTTTACGAAATAACCCCTTCAGATCCCGGCGTAAAATATCGCAAGCGCGCGGCACAACGCTGGAGATTATAATCTCATCCGGCTTGAGCCTGCCTATTTTTTTCTTCAGCTCTTTTAACTGATAACCCCGGGTGGATATCTTAAATTTTCCGGCCAGCCTGTTCTCTTTAAAAATCCCGAAATTGATATTGGTATTGCCTATATCGACTGCTAATAATCTCATTTTGCTCCCCTTAACTCCTTTATCTTATCCCGTAAGCCGGCTGCCTTTTCAAACTGCAGGTTCCTGGCAGCCAACTCCATCTGGTATTCCAATTCCGCTATATATTTCCTCATCTCGTATTCGTCTTTAGCCTCGCCGGTCAGCCCCTCGACAAACTCTTCGGCTTCCTCTAGATCCTCGATCCCCTGTTTGATCGCTTTTTGGATAGAGCGGGGAGTGATCTTATTTTTACTGTTGAACTCAAGCTGTATTTTTCTCCTGCGGTTACTCTCGGCAATCGCTTTTTTCATCGAGCCGGTGATATTATCCGCGTACATGATAACCGCGCCGTTAATATTGCGGGCCGCCCGTCCGGAGACCTGGATCAGAGAAGTCGCCGAACGCAGGAAACCCTCTTTATCCGCGTCCAGGATCGCCACTAACGAGACTTCCGGCAGGTCTAATCCTTCCCTTAACAGGTTTATCCCCACCAGGCAGTCAAATTCTCCCTGCCTCAATTCCCTGAGTATCTTTGAACGCTCGATGGTCTGAATTTCCGAATGTAGATATTTTACCCTTAAACCCTTCTCTTGTAAATAAGCAGTTAAATCCTCGGCCATCCTTTTGGTAAGGGTAGTGACTAAAATCCGCTCATTCTTCTTTGCCCTGGCCTTTACTTCCCCTATCAAATCCTCTACCTGGTTTTCCGTGGGCCGGATGATGACCTCAGGGTCGATTAAACCCGTGGGCCGGATGATCTGCTCGACCACCCTGCCGTTACTTCTTTTAACCTCATATTCATCGGGAGTAGCTGAGACAAAAACAATCGATTTTACCAGGCTGTTAAATTCATCGAATTTTAACGGCCGGTTATCCAAACAGGAAGGCAGCCTGAACCCGTATTCTACCAGGGTCTTTTTTCTGGCGCGGTCCCCTTCATACATCCCCCTTACCTGCGGTATAGTCACATGCGATTCATCGATCACAGTCAGGAAATCCCCCTGGAAATAATCGATCAGGCAATACGGCCGGCTGCCCGAAGGTCTGCCGGAAAGGTGGCGCGCATAATTTTCAATACCGTGGCAATAGCCGATTTCTTTGAGCATCTCCATATCATATTTGGTACGTGATTCCAGGCGCTGGGCCTCCAATAACTTATTCTTGCTGTTCAAAAAATCAAGCTGCTCTTTTAATTCCCGGTTTATCGACTGGATCGCCCCCTCTACCTTATCGCCTGAAACAAGGAAATGCTTGGCCGGGTAAACGGCGATCTTTTCTAGGCGGTCCAGGATCTCCCCGGAAACAGGATTTATCTCCGAGATATGTTCTATTTTGTCGCCCAGCAATTCTATGCGTAATGCCTTCTCCTGATAAGAAGGAAAAACTTCCACAACATCTCCGCGCACTCTTATCCTTCCCCGGATAAATTCGTAATCGTTCCTCTCGTATTGTATCTGGATCAATTTGGTGATCAGCTCATCCCGCGCCACTTCCTGGCCGGCTTCTAAAAAAACCAGCATCCCCTGGTAATCATCCGGGCTGCCTAAATTATAGATACAGGAAACCGAAGCCACGATCAAGACATCGCGGCGCGACATAAGCGAAGTAGTAGAGGAAAGGCGCAGCCGGTCCAGCCTGTCATTAATAGAAGAATCCTTCTCTATATAGGTATCAGTCGAAGGGATATAAGCCTCCGGTTGGTAATAATCATAATAGCTCACGAAATATTCCACGGCATTATGCGGGAAGAATTCCTTAAATTCCGAATAGAGCTGCGCAGCTAAAGTCTTATTATGGGATATGACCAGGGTGGGCAGGTTTAATTCGGCTATGGCGTTGGCCAGGGTAAAGGTCTTTCCGGAACCGGTGACTCCCAGTAAAGTATGAAACCTTTTCTTGGAATTAACCGAATCCACCAATTCACGGATGGCCCTGGGTTGGTCGCCGCAGGGCTTGTAGCCGGAAACCAGCTTGAACTTTTCCATATATTACAGGATATCTAAGCTTATATCGACGGACTTTACAGAATGGGTCAATGCCCCCACAGAGATCATCTCCACTCCGCAGGAAGCGACTTTTTTGACGTTCTTCAGGGTGATGTTGCCTGACGCTTCTAACCTGGGCGTTGGGCGGTTAGTTTTAGCTGAAAGGCTGTTCCTGATGCTCACAGCTCTCTTCATATTTTCTATGCTCATATTATCCAGCATGATGATATCGGGATTTAATTTCAGCGCCTCTTTGAATCCGGTTAAATCCTCCACCTCAATCTCTGACTTATACCTGCGGCTAAGCTTTGCTAACTTCTTATGCCCGCCGATGACCTTCAGGTGGTTATCTTTCACCATCACCATTTCATCCAGGCTCAGGCGGTGATTAAACCCTCCGCCTATCCTTACGGCGTACTTCTCTAATATCCTTAAGCCGGGGATGGTTTTACGGGTATCGATTATCTTTACT
>JAQTUD010000107.1 GCA_028710405.1 Candidatus Omnitrophota bacterium | reverse complement strand
AGATGATGCCAAAGAGTTACTACGGATGGCGATGTCTGAGTTGAACTTTAGCGCCAGGGCCTATGATAAGATATTGAAGGTTTCTAGGACGATCGCGGATCTAGCTAGATCTAAAAGTATCCTGGTAGGACATATTTCCGAGGCGGTACAGTATAGGAGCCTGGACAGACAGTGGTGAATAGGAATTTTATTCCTCTATTATCTCAAAGCGGCAACCGCAACCCGCGCATTCATAAACCGAAGCCTCGTACTTAGGCTCTAAGAAACGTGTATCTTTGCTGCCGCATTTGGGGCACTCAACAGGAGGAGCCCAATCTGACATAATAAAATCCTTTTTTAAATTACTCTTTATTCTAAAATTCAGGGGCTCCCTAAAAAAGAGCCCCTGAATGCTTTGTTAAAAATTAACCCACTAGATTATCTGCGTTTTGCTCCACCTGCGCCACCCGGCTTGGTTCCCATCCCACGGCCCTGGCCGCCTGCTGAGCCCGGAGGATTATTGCCAGGCTTACGCATCCCTTGTCCGCCACCAGGACCACTTCGCCCCGGACCACCAACTCTCCCCGGAGGATTGTTCCCCTGTTTATTCCACTGGCCGAATTCTTTACGGTCAACGCTTCCATCCTTGTTGACATCTGCTGCCTTTTCCCATGGACGGTTTACTTCTGCTGCCTGCTGAACATTAGACCCTTGGTCTGAACCCGGTCCACCTTTGGGGCCTGGAGGATTATTATCCCAGTCTTTGCGGGGCTTTTCTCTCCATTGATTTATTTCAGTTTCATCGACAACCCCATCTTGATTAACGTCTGCTTTCTTCTCCCAGGGTTTATCAACCGCAGCCCTGTCTTGTATCGAGCCTTCAGGCCCTGCGCCTGGGTCGCCGAACGACTTCCTCTCTCTCCATTGATTCATCTCAACTTCGTCAATAATCCCATCCTGGTTAGTATCAGCTATTTTCTCCCAGGGTTTATCAACCGCAGCCCTGTCTTGTATCGAGCCTTCAGGCCCTGCGCCTGGGTCGCCTGCCTTCTTTTCTTTCCACTGCCTTATCTCCACGCTATCCACAATCCCGTCTTTGTTGGTATCCGCCAACTTCTCCCAAGGCTGGTCAACCTTTGCCTTATCCCGCAGATCCTGTGGCACTGCCGCAGGATCAGCGGCCTCTTGCTGCGCAAAACCTGGAATCGTAACTACCAAACCCAATATCATAAAAAAACTTACTACTACCGCTAAAAGCTTTGAGCTACTCATCCAACGCCTCCTTTCTTTATAAACTAATTATAGCGTATCGGCTAAAAGATGCTTCAATAAATCTCTCTGGCGCGGCAAAATAACGATTACTTCTTCATCAAGGCCAGGGCCTCGGAGCGGGTTTTTTCGTTCTCTTTAAATATGCCCCTGACTGCCGAGGTTACGGTGAGGGTGCCGGGTTTCTTTACCCCCCGCATAGACATACACATATGTTCTGCCTCAATAACCACCATTACCCCCAGGGGGTTAAGTTTGGACATGACAATCTCGGCTATCTGTGTAGTAAGCCGCTCCTGGACCTGCGGCCGCCTGGATAATATATCCACTACCCGCGCCAATTTACTCAAACCCGTAACCCGCCCTTTTTTGGGTATATAGGCGATATGCGCTACGCCTAAAAAAGGGAGCAGGTGGTGTTCGCATACGCTATACAACGGTATGCCCTTTAAAAGAATAATCTCGTGGTGTTTCTGGTCGAGGATAACCTCTAATTCCTCTTCGGGATTCTGGTCAATCCCCGAGAATATCTCCTCGTACATCTCTGCCACGCGCCTGGGTGTATCCAGAAGGTCTTTTTTCTTAGGATTTTCGCCAATAGCCTCCAGTATATCCCGGACTGCCCTTTCAATCTTTTTTTTATCCATAACTTATGCCCTCGTTTATTTACCTATGCAGAATTCCTTGAATATCTTATCCAGTAAATCCTCCTGGAACCTCCTGCCTAAGATATCGTCCAGAAATAAAAGAGCTTCTTTTATATCCTGGGCAACAAACTCCAAGGACAGTTTATTATCTAACGAATCCCCGGCCTCATCAAGAAGTTTTTGCGCTCTCCGTGCCGCCTCAATCTGCCGCAGGTTACTCATTACTATTGATTCGGGATTAGTTACTCTACCATTATATGCCAAATCGACGATTGCCTCCTCCAGCAGGTTTATATTCTTCATCTTCTTTGCCGATATCTCGACTGCCCGCTTAAATCTTTTTAGAACTTCCTTGCGGCAAATCTTTTGTTTCAGGTCAACCTTATTTATAACCGCTATAACAGCTTTTTTCCTAAGCCTCTGCATCAGGAACCTGTCTTCCCGGGTTAATCTGCGGCTTGAGTCGAATAAAAGGACCACCAGGTCTGCTGAGTCAATATATTTCTTTGAGCGCTCAACCGCCTTTTTCTCTATTAAATCCCTCGGCTCTAAAATACCGGCAGTATCTACAATCCGCATCGGAACGCCCTTAATATCGATAGTCTCTTCGATAGTATCCCGGGTCGTTCCGGCAATGGCGGTCACGATAGAGCGTTCCTGCCTTAATAGGGCATTTAAAAGCGAAGACTTGCCTACATTTGGCTTGCCGCAGATAACTACATTTATGCCCTCGCGCAAAATCCGCCCGTGCCTGGAATCCTCTAAAATACCTTTTAACTGATTATTTATCTTCTTGAGTTTGCCGAAAATATTCTCTAAATTTAGCGTGCTTATTTCTTCTTCGGGAAAATCGATATTTGCCTCTATCAAAGATAGGATTCCCAACAGCGCATTTCTTATGCTGTTAACCTGGGCTGACAAAGCACCCTTTATCTGGGCAATGCCCATCCTTAAGGCAGAATCGGTCTTGGCGCGGATAATATCCAAGACTGCCTCGGCCT
>JAQTUD010000033.1 GCA_028710405.1 Candidatus Omnitrophota bacterium | reverse complement strand
GGTCAGCGGATTTATCCGCAAGATAAAGAATAACCTGCGTATGCGCCGCGGCGCGGGTATATTCCAGCCCTATTATAATTTTATTAAACTCTTCTCCAAGGCCCAGGTAGTTTCAAAGAATACATCTTGGGTCTTTACGGTTACTCCCGCTATCGTATTGGCAAGTAGTTTATGCGCCTGCTTTTTAATTCCTGTATTCCGGCCTGGGATTTCTTTAAATAATATGGGCGATCTGTTGGCGATCTTTTTTATCTTTGGCCTGGGGCGTTTCTTCCTTGCTTTAGCCGGCCTGGACGCCGGGAGTTCTTTTGGCGGGATGGGTTCGTCACGGGAGATGTTTATCTCCGCTATCGCGGAACCCGCGGCATTTATCTCGCTTTTTGTGTTAGGCATGAATAGCGGTTCAACATCTGTTGCCGTAGTGGCAGGGGTGCAGTATTTAAGGGCCTCAACGCTCCTGGCGGGTGTCGCCTTTTTCATGGTAGTAATCGCTGAAACTTCACGTGTGCCGGTTGATAATCAGGAGACACACCTGGAGTTGACTATGGTGCACGAAGCTATGGTGCTGGAATATTCCGGCAGGCAGCTGGCGATCATTGAACTGGCCGGGCATCTGAGGCAAATTATCTTATTTACCATGCTCTCCTGGTTTTTGTTTCCTTTTTTTAATGATCCGCAGTGGCAGTGGCTACAATTTCCCTTAAAGATTATGGCTATTTCAGTGATGGTGGCTTTGCTGGAAGTTTCACTTGCCAAGATGCGCCTTTTTAGGGTGGTGGATTATCTGGGTTTTGCTTTTTTTATCACGCTGCTTGCGGCGGTTGCCGCGTGTATGGGGATATAAATATGATATTATTTTTTATCTTGGCGGGTTTTTTGGTCACTGCCTTCTTGATGGTCATCGCTAAACGCATCACCGCGCTTATCCGGGCATTCAGGATGCAATCCTTCTTTTTATTCCTGTTTACCCTGACTATGGCGCTGGCGCAGAAACATATTGAGTTATTCGTGATCTGTGTCTCCGTTTTGATACTTAAAGCCGGGATCATTCCATATGTCTTAGGGCGCATAGTACGCCGTATCAATGTCGAAGAGAACTTGGAGTTAATAGTAAATCCGCAGCTTTCACTTGTCGTGGCATTACTCTTGACCTATCTTTCATATATTTTTACCCATCGGATCATGCTCTTTGATGATTCAATCGGCTCAACCGTATTTACTGTTTCGGTAACAATGGTCTGCATAGGTTTCTTTATCATGGTCTCCCGTATGAAGGCCCTAAGCCAGGTGCTCGGCCTCTTGGTGATGGAGAATGGCATATTCCTGGCGGCCGCGGCGATTACCGGCGGGATGCCGTTTTTTGTGGAGATAATGTTCTTCTTTGATATTTTCGTTTTTGTAATAATCGTTGAGGTCTTTATTTACAGGGTCAACCGTCTTTTTACCCATATTGATATTTCAAAGATGAATTCACTTAAAGGATAAAGCATGCTTATCGCGATAATACTTTTAGTGCCGTTTGTTTTAAACACCATTCTCATGTTTGTCCGTAAAGACAGGACGCTTGGCGTAGTCAATACTTTCGGTTACGGCCTCTTGCTTGGTACCTGCGCCTTGTTTGTAAAAAGATTTCTTGCCGGTGCCGCCGGCCCATTGCGTTTATGGGGCTGGCTGTATATTGATTCCTTAAGCGTATTTTTTATGCTGACCACCGCGGTGGTGGCGTTCTCCGCCAGCGTATATTCAATCGGCTACATGCGCGCCGAGGTGGAGGAAAATAAGATATCCATAAGTAAGGCCAGGGGATATTTTTATTTATTTAATATTTTTTGTTTCACTATGTTGCTTGTGCCATTGTTGAATAACCTGGCGTTGGTCTGGATCGCCATTGAGATGACCACGCTTGTCTCGGCGTTCCTGGTCGGGTTCCATAATGTGAAAGAGTCCATTGAGGCGGCCTGGAAATACATCATTATCTGTTCAGTGGGGATAACCTTCGCGCTCCTGGGGATAATCTTCTTCTATTATACCTCCTCAACGCACGCCGGGATAAAGAGCCTGGAGTGGGCGAAGATGCTTTCGGGGGCCTCTTTATTTGAGCCAAAGATAGTCAAGATCGCCCTGCTATTTATTTTTGTCGGTTATGGGACCAAGGCAGGATTCGCTCCGATGCATAACTGGTTGCCTGACGCCCACAGCCAGGCGCTCTCTCCGATAAGCGGGCTTTTATCGGGGGTATTGCTTAAAATTTCATTATACGCGATATTACGTTTTGTGATGCTGGCAAACCTTTCAGTCGGCTATGCCTTCAGCGCGAAATTATTTATTTTATTCGGGGTCTGTTCACTGGCGATCGCGGCTATTTTTATCATCGTGCAAAAGGACCTGAAGCGGCTCTTGGCCTACAGCAGTGTGGAAAATATCGGACTGATAGCGCTGGGGTTTGGCGCCGGGCCGTTCGGAGGTGGCTTTGCCGGATTACTGCATATATTCAATCACGCCGTTACCAAGGCCTTTATGTTCTTCTGCGCCGGGGGAGTAGTGCGCGCGTACCGGACTAATAATATGAATAAGATACAGGGGGTGCTGCGGGCAATGCCTTTTACCGGTGTGGCGATGTTCTTGGGGGTCTTTGCCCTGGTCGGTATGCCGCCGTTTGCGATATTTATCAGCAAGATATCCATTCTCATAGCGGTATTCCAGGGGCGATACTATTTTATTTGGGCGCTGATGTTTATTTTTATTGCCGCTGCCTTCTCCGGATTGCTGCATCATATAAGTAAAGTGGTCTTAGGAAACAAGCCGCAAACTATGCCTCGTCAAAAAGAACCCGCCAGCGCCAAGATTGCTTTATTCTTCTTAGGATTTTTTATAATTGCGTTAGGAATAAAGGTGCCGCATTCATTTTTTAATCTGATCAGCGATTGTCAGAAACTTATTCTGGGGAAATAGATGGGATACTCACGACTAAAAGAGATACTTGAGCAGGAGAAGGTCAATCTTGTCGGTTCTTACCAGCCTTATCCTGATGAAATATATCTTACCGTCTCTGGAGGGGATTTCGCTAAATTATGCCGGATTTTGCATAAACAACTCAATATGCCGGTGATGATGCTTTTTGCCGAAGACCTGCGTGCCACTTGCGGAAAATTCGCGCTTTATTGCGTCTTTCTAAATGAACAGGAATGCTCCTGGATAATCGCGCGGCAGGACATACCCGCTGACAAACCTGTTTTTACTTCGCTTGCCAATGATATTTATTCGGTCAGCCTTTTTGAACGCGAGATAAAAGAGATGTTTGGGATCACTCCAGTCGGTCACCCTGACTTAAGGCGCCTTAAGTTACACGATGAGGTCTGGCCAGAGGGGTTATATCCTTTACGTAAAGATTTCTCTCCGGCGCAAAATTATTCTGCTACCGGTTTGAAATACCGGTTTAATCGGGTTGAAGGCGAGGGAGTTTTTGAGGTCCCGGTGGGGCCGGTGCATGCCGGTATTATCGGGTCGGGGCATTTTCGTTTTAGTGTGGCAGGTGAGCCGATCATTAACCTGGAGGCGCGCCTGGGCTGGACGCATAGAGGGATAGAGAAACTCCTGGAAGGGAAAAATACTGATGAGGCGTTAAAGATATTTGAATGCATAAGCGGTGATACCGTTTTTGGCTATAGTCTTGCTTTTTGCCAGTGTATAGAGAAAATTTTTCATTTGGATGTCCCGGAGCGGGCGCGGCTTCTGCGGGCATTATTCCTGGAGCTGGAGCGTATCTATAACCATGCTAATGATATCGGGGGTATTGCTCTGGATGTCGGTTTTACTTTTCCGGCGCAGTTTGCCAGCCTGATCAAAGAGACGGTCCTTGGGCTTGATGAGAAGTTGTGTGGTTCTCGGTATTTAAAGGGCATTAACGCCGTAGGCGGCGTCGGCAAAGATATCGATAGCGTCAAACAGGAACTTATCCGTCAGGCGCTTCCGAAGATCCAGAAAGATTTCCTGGCGCTTGAGGAGGTGCTCTTCTCCAGTGTTTCTTTTATGGACCGGGTTGATGCTACCGGCATTTTACGCGCCAAGACCGCGCGCGACCTGGGCGTCACCGGAGTTCCCGCTCGTGCCAGCGGCATAAGCCTGGATACAAGAAAAGTATTACATGGCATATACGACAGCCTGTCATTTAAAGTTGCCAAAGAGCAGTCTGGTGACGTGGCCTCGCGCCTGAGGGTCAGATGCAAAGAGGTAAAAGAATCTATCGGCATAATAGAAGAGTGTTTAGGGGGGCTTAATACTTGCCAGATGCGCGTCAAAGAAGATATTCGCGTTAAAGAAGGTTTTGCCGTAGGTTGCGCGGAGGCCTGGCGCGGACCGGTGCGGGTGTGGGCCAGTATTAACGCGCAAGGGGTAATTGAGCGCTGTAAGATTGTTGACCCGTCTTTTCAGAATTGGGAGGGGTTGACCTTCGCGGTGCTGGGTAATATCATTCCGGACTTTCCGCTTTGCAATAAAAGTTTTGATCTATCTTATTCGGGAAATGACCTATGAGCTTGAATATCCTTAAAAATAGTATTAAGAAAGGCAGGGTAACAGTTTCGCCGGAGCTTGACGGGTTAAATTGTCCTCCTGAAATAGAAAAGATGGGAGAAGAATTAAAAAAGGCCATCCACGTCAAGTTCGGCAGGTCGTTTCATATCCGCGAAGTTGACAGCGGCTCCTGCGGGGCTTGCGAATCAGAGATCATTGCCTGTTCTAATCCTATATATGATATCCAGCGTTTTGGGATAGATTTTGTCGCTTCTCCGCGGCATGCTGACGCATTGCTGGTCACCGGTCCCGTCTCCAGAAATATGGAATTAGCGCTTAAGAAGACTTATGAGGCTATGCCTGAACCGAAATTCGTGATCACTCTGGGAGATTGCGCCCGGGAAGACGGGATGTTCAGCCAATCTTATTATACTTGTTCCGGGGCAGGGAAGATCCTGCCTGTTGTCCTGCATATTCCCGGTTGTCCCCCCAGTCCTACGGATATAATAAAGGCATTATTGTATTTCTTAAAATAAAATTTAATATATTTGACAATATCTGATAAGGTGGTATTCTATATGTAAACAATGCAGGTCAATAACCCCCAAAGATTAGAAAATCTTAAACTGTACATATAATAAGCCGTAGAGGGAGAGAGACTACTAACCTTTACGGCTTTTTAGTTCTTAAAGAGAAAGGCGAATAATCACGATGAAATTAGAAGGTTTGAATATGGGCGGTTTAAAGATCAAGTTACCCATTATCCAGGGTGGTATGGGTGTGCGTGTTTCATCCTCTTCTTTGGCCTCCGCGGTATCAAATGAGGGCGCCCTGGGCGTTATAGCCGCCGTGGGATTAGGAGAAGAAGGGGGAGATATCGGGCAGGATTACAAGATGCGTTCGCGTTTATCGTTTATAGAGAGCATTAGAAAGACCCGTTCGCTCACCAAAAATCCTTTCGGCGTCAATATTATGTGCGCGCTTACCAATTACGAAGACCTGGTGAACGCCGCGCAGGAAGAATCGGTGAATGTGATCATCTCCGGGGCGGGGTTGCCGCTTAAACTCCCGTCTTTGATCAAGAATAAAGAGACCAAGATCGTCCCTATTGTTTCTTCGGCCCGGGCAACCACGCTTATTTGCGGTACCTGGAAGAGGAGATACAACCGTCTTCCAGACGCGGTAGTAGTAGAGGGCCCGCTTGCCGGAGGGCATTTAGGTTATAGTAGGGAAGAACTCAATGATAAAGAACATGTCTATTTGGATAAGATCCTGCAGGAGGTATTGGCGGTTACGCGCGGATTTGAGACTGATGCGCATAAGATCCCGGTAATCGCGGCCGGCGGGATATTTGACGGTAAGGATATCGCCCGGGTGATACGCCTGGGTGCCAGCGGAGTGCAGATGGCCACGCGTTTTGTCTGTACCCATGAATGCGACGCCTCTATTAAATATAAAGAAGCCTATCTTAACGCCAAGGAAGAGGACATAATAATAATCAACAGCCCGGTGGGGATGCCCGGAAGAGTGATCAATAATGGATTTGTCAAAAGGATAACAAAGGGTGAACGCATAGATTTTTCCTGTGCTTACAAGTGCCTGGCTACCTGCGACCCCAAGAAAGTGAATTATTGTATCGCCAAGGCCCTGGTCAATGCTTACAGGGGGGACCTGGATAAGGGATTTACCATGTGCGGGAGCAATGCCTATCGTATAGATAAGATCATCTCTGTCAAAGAGTTGATTTCCGAGCTGACGCAGCAGGCGACTGAAGCGCTTTCGCGGGAGGAGGCAATATCAAAAAAGTAAAGACTTCATTAAAGGGAAGGAAATGCAAAGTTTTACATTGCAAGCAGATCTTAAGTATTTATAACCATGAGCTTTATTGCCATGTTCACCTTGGACAGATGGGCTTGCAGCTTAAGACTAAGAGGTTTTAAATAGTATGCCAAACAGGGCTAATAATCCGAGTATTGTCCCGCAAGGGGTATCTGGGGCCAGCGAGGGTTTTTATGGATTAGGCATCGCGCCTAAAATCCTGGATATCCTGGAGCGTATAAAATTCAAGGTCCCTACGCCTATACAGTTAAAAGCTATTCCCTTAGCAATACAGGGTAAGGATGTTATTGGTATTGCCCAGACAGGGACCGGTAAGACCCACGCCTTTGCTATTCCGATGGTGCAATTATTGGCGCAGAAACAGGGGACGGGCCTGGTGCTGGCGCCGACGCGGGAACTGGCGATCCAGATCGATGAAGCCGTCCAGGGCTTGGCGCATCCGTTTGGGATGAAGACCGCCTGCCTTATCGGAGGCGCGCCTATGGATGAACAAGTGCAGGCGCTGCGTAAAAATCCCCGCATTATAATAGCGACTCCGGGCAGGCTTATTGACCATATGGGCCATTGGAATGTTTTACCCGATGAAGTGGTGATGCTTGTTTTTGATGAAGCCGACCGCATGTTTGATATGGGATTTGCCCCGCAGATAGATAAGATCTTACGTTTCATGCCTAAGGAAAGACAGACCATGTTATTTTCGGCGACCATGCCCAAGGAGATCATGGGAATGACTGCCAAGCATATGAAATTGCCTCTTTGCGTTGAGATAGCCCCTTCCGGGAGTACCGTCGAATTGGTTACTCAGGAATTATTCATCGTTAAGAGGGAAGCCAAGATAAAACTCCTGGGAAAATTACTAGCGCAGTATCACGGCCCGGTGCTTTTATTCTCCCGCACTAAATATAACGCCAGGAAGATCACCCGCCAGGTCAATGATCTGGGGCACAGGGCCGCGGAGATCCATTCTAATCGATCGCTCTCCCAACGCCGCCAGGCCCTGGATGGTTTTAAATCCGGCAGGTACAGGGTATTGGTTGCTACTGATATTGCCTCAAGAGGTATTGATGTTTCAGGCATTGAGGTAGTTATTAATTTTGACCTTCCGGAAGACGCGGAGAATTACGTGCACCGTATCGGCCGCACCGCCCGGGCAGGGCATAAGGGCCACGCTATTTCTTTTGCCACCCCTGACCAGAAGAGCGATGTCAGGGACATTGAGAAATTAATTCGTATCTCCCTGCCGGTTTCAAAACATCCGCTAGTCCCCGCGGAGAAATTTTCTGAAATCCCACAGAATCATTCCGCGCCACAGGCGCATTCCAAACGTCATTATCCCCCGCCTTGGAAAAGGCACCACAGATAATCCCAAATTTATCCTCAGGGGACACTTTTCTGTCCCCTTTAACGACTGAGGGACAGTGTCCCGAACAAAACGGAAACAGTTTCCGCTTTGAGTTGGAAACAGTTTCCGTTTTCTGTTGACATTTATAATAATATGATATATCATATTTAACATACATTTCATATTCGCTCAAAAAAACGGAGGTCTTAAAATGCAGGCTATCTTTAAAGGCAAGGTCTTTGGGGCGGTAACTGTAGGGGGGCGGGGGCAACTGGTCATTCCGGCTCAACTCAGGAAGGCCCTGCATATCAAGTCCGGGGACCAGCTGATGGTTTTTGCCAAGCTTGATAAGCGGGTAATCAATCTGATGACTACCAATGATTTCGGGCAGTTTTTGGCGCATGCCGAGAAGGTTATTTCAAGATTGGGAAGTAAAATACCCAGGAAAAATTAAGGGATATCATGCCTAAGCGTTTTAGTATTCCAATATTATTAATATTATTCTTAACCGTCTTCATTAATACGGCGCCAGCCGAAGATACGCTCACCTGGCAGGAATGCGTTGCCCAGGCGGCAAAGAATAACCCGGATATAATTTACGCCCTGGAAGGGGTGCGTGCCAAGGAAGAGGCCAAAGCCCAGACTACAAGCACGCTCTACCCTCAAATCAGCGCGGATGCCGCGGCCTCCAAGACCAAGACTACTACCACAAAGAATTCATATTCATACGGCATAAGCGGCACACAACTGATATTTGACGGCTCCAAAACCAGCAGTGATGTCAAGGCTGCCGTGGAGAATATCAATGCCGCTCGCCAGAGTTACCGATTTACCTCTTCAGATGTAAGATTAAATCTGCGTACTGCCTTTGTTAATCTACTCAAGGCCCAGGAATTGATAAAGGTGGCACAAGAGATCGTAAAGATAAGAAGGGATAACTTGCTTTTAATAACCATGCGTTACGAATCCGGCCTGGAGCACAAAGGGGCTTTATTGACTGCCAAGGCAAACCTTGCCGACGCCCAGTTTGGGCTCTCGCAGGCCAAGAGGGATATCGGACTTTACCAGAGACAGTTAGATAAGGAGATGGGACTCAAGGAATTCAAGCCATTCTTAGTAAAGGGAGATTTTTCCGTACGCGATAGCGCCAAGGATAAGCCGGATTTCAAAGAATTGGTAAATAATAATCCTTCGGTATTAGAGGCGGTGGCTAATAAAAATTCCGCCGCCTTCACTGTTACTTCCGCCTACAGGAATTTTATCCCTAAGCTTTCCGGATCGGCAGGGGCGGATAAGAGCGGCGCGCATTGGCCTCCGAACACAGATGGGTGGAATTTTGGATTAAGTTTAGATGTCCCGATATTTGAAGGCGGCCTAAAGAACGCGCAGTTAAAAGAGGCAGAGGCCCTTTACAAGCAGGCCCAGGCAAGCGAAGATAGCGCCAGGTCAACAGCGATCGTGGGCCTGGAGCAGGCCTGGGTGTCGCTGCAGGATGCTATTGAGACCACAGATGTGGAGAACCAGTCCTTGGAGGCGGCGGTAGAGCGTTCGGTGATAGCCGAGGCGCAGTATTCAACCGGATTTATCAATTTTGATAACTGGATCATTATTCAAAATGACCTGGTAGGGGCAAAACGCACTTACCTGAACGCGCAAGCCAGCGCCTTACTTGCTGAAGCCAGTTGGATAAAGGCGAAAGGAGAGACGTTAGAATATGCGCAATAAAAAAATAAAAATAATATTAGTAATCCTAGTCTTGGCGGGTGTGGCGGCATTATTTATTTTGAAATCCAGGCAGGCCAAGCCTGATAACGAAGTAGTCAGGGAAGTAAAGCCCGCGCTGGGCACTATCCAGAATATTATCTCTACTACCGGCATAGTTTTGCCTAAAAACAGGTTAGAGATAAAACCGCCGGTAGGCGGCCGGATCGAAGAGATGCTGGTCAGAGAAGGGGAGCGCGTAAAAACAGGGCAGATTTTAAGCTGGATGAGTTCTACTGAGCGGGCGGCGTTACTGGATGCGGCACGCGGCAAAGAAGAGGACTTAAAATATTGGAAGGATATATACCGGGCTATCCCTTTAATCTCTCCAATTGATGCGGAGGTGATCGTGGCCACGACCCAGCCGGGCCAGACAGTGACTACTGCCGATGCCGTGGTCGTCCTCTCGGATAAGTTGATCGTGCGCGCCCAGGTGGATGAGACCGATATTGGAAAGGTAAAATTGGGAGAAGATGCGCAGGTAACTTTGGATGCGTACCCGGATACAAAAATCAAGGCCAAGGTGGACCACATTTATTACGAATCACAAACGGTCAATAACGTTACCATATACAATGTGGATCTTGCTGCCGAGAGTATCCCGGAATTCTTTCGTTCGGGGATGAACGCCACGGTGAATTTTATTGAAAATAGCAGGGAGAATACCCTGGTCTTGCCCTCGCAGGCGATAATAAACACCAAAGATGGGGCCTATGTATTAGTGAAGCAAGCAGATGGTCAGGCGCCGGCAGAGCGGGCGGTAAAGACCGGATTAAGCGATGATAAGAATACCGAGATCATCTCTGGGGTAGGGCAAAATGATACTGTGATCATTAAGGGAAAAAAATATACACTGCCTACAAGCAGCGAGAACGGCACTAATCCGTTTATGCCCGCGCGCAGGCATTAGGACCAAAGAGATAAAATGATCGAACTAAAAAATATATCTAAGACATACCGGATGGGCAAGATGGAGGTCCAGGCCATGCGGGATGTTTCTTTAAAGATCGCCTCCGGTGAATTCGTGGCTATTATGGGCCCTTCCGGTTCGGGGAAATCCACGTTGATGCATATCTTAGGTTTTCTTGACCGGCCAGACCAGGGGGAATATATTTTTGAAGGCAGGAGATTGACCGGGTTATCCGATGAAGAGCTGGCAGTGATCAGGAACAGGCTCATCGGTTTTATTTTTCAGCAGTTTCATTTATTGCCCAGGATCTCCGCCCTGGAGAATGTCGAATTGCCGTTGATCTATGCCGGCGAGAGGCATCTGAAGGAGAACGCGCGTAAGAAGATCGAAATGGTTGGACTCAGCGACAGGATGGCGCATAAGCCCAACGAGCTCTCTGGAGGCCAACAGCAGCGGGTGGCTATTGCCAGGGCATTAGTCAATGAACCGCCGGTTATATTGGCTGATGAACCTACGGGTAACTTGGATTCCGCCAGTAAAGATGAGATCATGGGTATATTAAAGCGCCTGAATCAAGAAGGTAAGACCGTCATTATCGTTACTCACGAAAAGGAGATCGCCGAGCAGGCAAGACGGATCATTTCTATGCGTGACGGCCGGGTTATCTCTGATGAGAGTAAGGGGGGTAAGGCAGGTGCGACTCTCCCTGTGAAAGAATCCGTAAACGGCTTTCTATCAGAACAGGCCCAGAGGATCGGCGGGGCTAAATTCCTGGATTATTTAAGGGAGGCGGGCTTTTCTATACTTTCCCATAAGATGCGTTCAGTGCTTTCTATCCTGGGGATACTGATCGGCGTGGCCGCGGTGATCGCTATGCTTGCCTTGGGAGAAGGGGCAAAGGCTTCGGTAGAGGCGCAGTTGGCGTCATTAGGTTCGAACCTTTTAGTGCTCAGGCCGGGATCATCAAGGATGCATGGGGTTTCTTTAGAAGCCGGTTCAGTCACGCGGTTTACCTTCCAGGATGTAGAGGCTATCAGAGGGCTTTCGGATGAAATAAAAAGGGTTAGTCCTTCAGTATCTGGGCGTGGCCAATTAGTGCGGGGCAATAAGAATTGGAATACAGAAGTCGATGGCGTAGATGTGGATTACGCCGATATGCGCGCTTCTGTCCCGGAGG
>JAQTUD010000106.1 GCA_028710405.1 Candidatus Omnitrophota bacterium | reverse complement strand
AAAGAAAAGGGGCCTGACCCCTTTTGGAGAAGAGGCAGGCAAAGTAAAAAAAATGATTGAAAGATCGGAGCATAAGAGGCAGGGACCGAAGATTTATAAGTGATTTAGCGGCGAAAGGAGCGAAAGAGATGGACGAGATATTGGAAATACTGGAGAAAGACGCGCGCACCGGCGCGGAAGATATCGCCAAGATGCTGAAGAAGAAACCGCAAGCCGTCAAAGAAGCGATAAAGAAATTTGAAAAAGAAGGTGTCATCCTGAAATATAAGGCGGTAATCAACAGGGAATTGATCAAAGACCTGGATGCGGAAGTGCGCGCCCTTATCGAAGTCAATATCCTGCCGCAGAAGGACTTGGGTTTTGATAAGATCGCCGAACGCATCTATTCATTTCCCGAGGTCACCAGTTGTTATCTTATCTCCGGGACTTATGACCTGCTCCTGGTCGTGGAAGGCAGGGACCTGCGCACGGTGGCCAGATTCGTGGCTGAAAAATTATCTCCGCTGGAGAATGTAAAGGGGACTACTACGCACTTTCTGCTCAGGAAATACAAGGAAGACGGTGTGATTTTAAAACATAAAGAAGAAAATAAGAGGATCGCAATATCATATTAAGATTATGAATAAAATGATTTCTAAAAAAGTTCAAGAAATGCAGCCATCCGGTATCCGGGCGTTCTTTGACCTGGTGTTGGGGATGAAGGACGTGATTTCGCTGGGCGTGGGTGAGCCGGATTTTGTTACTCCCTGGCAGATCCGCGAGGCGGGTATCTATTCCCTGGAGCAGGGTTTTACTTCCTATACTTCCAACAAAGGGCTTTATAAACTGCGCCTGGGGATCTCGCGCTACTTAAAAAATAAATACGGCTTGCAGTATTCTTCGGATGAAGAAATATTGATCACCGTGGGAGTGAGTGAAGCTGTAGACCTGGTTTTACGCGCGATCATTAACCCCGGGGATAAAATTTTAATCCCTACCCCCAGTTATGTATCATACGCTCCGATGACCGGATTGGCCGGTGGCGTGCCGGTATATATAGATACCAGTTCGAACGGTTTTCGCCTGAGCCCCCAGATGCTCAATAAATATATGGATAAGAAGCCCAAGGCGATCATCTTTAATTATCCTGCTAACCCTACCGGGGTTTCATATACTAAAAAAGAGCTGTCCCAGATAAATAAGATACTCCTTAAAAATAAGGTGCTCTGTATTACCGACGAGGTTTATGCCGACCTGACCTATGATTTTGAGCATACTCCTTTTGCTACTTTGCCCGGGGCATTTGAAAATACGGTTTACTTAGACGGATTTTCTAAAAGTTACGCCATGACCGGCTGGCGGGTAGGTTTTGCCTGCGGCCCTGGAGAAATCATCGCGGCAATGACTAAAATTCATCAATATACCATCATGTGCGTGCCTATAACCAGCCAAATGGCGGCTTGCGAGGCGCTGGTTACAGGCAGGAGATCCGTGGAAGAGATGAAGCGCGAATACCGCCGGCGCAGGGAACTGATGGTGGCCAGGTTAAACGAGTTGGGGCTTACTTGCTCCAAGCCTGAGGGGACATTCTACCTTTTTATCTCGGTGAAGAAGAGCGGATTATCAGGGATGGATTTTGCGCAGAGGCTGCTTAAGGAAGAAAAGGTGGCGGTAGTCCCGGGGAGCGCTTTTGGTAAAAACCTGGACGATTATATCCGTATATCTTATGCCTCTAGCTTAGATAATTTAAAAGAAGCGCTTTCAAGAATAGAGAACTTCTTAAAGAATAACCGGAGGAAGAAATGAGCAAGGCGAGGCCGAAGACCAAAAATGATATTATGAAGTTGGTAAAAGAAAAGAAAGTCAGGTATATCAGGTTATGGTTTACTGATGTCCTGGGTTTTTTAAAAGGATTTACCATCACCATAGATGAACTGCCGCGCGCCTTAGGGGACGGGATGGGTTTTGACGGCTCCTCAATCGAAGGTTTCGCGCGCATTGAAGAATCGGATATGATCGCCCGGCCGGATGTTTCAACATTCGCGATACTCCCCTGGGAATCCAAGGAGCAGCCGGTAGCCAGGATGTTCTGCGATATCTATACCCCTAACGGCAAGCCTTTTGCCGGAGACCCGCGTTATATCCTGAAGAAGAATCTCCAGCGGGCGCAAAAGATGGGGCTTACTTATTATGTGGGGCCGGAACTGGAGTATTTTTATTTTAATAATCCTAAGAATACCATTGTCCTGGATAAGGGTGGATATTTTGATCTCACCCCATTAGATGTGGCGCAGAACGTGCGTAATGAAACCGTCAGCGCCCTGGAAGACTTAGGGATCATTGTAGAATACAGCCATCATGAAGTGGCTTCCAGCCAGCATGAGATTGACCTGAGGTATTCCGAAGCCTTGAGCATGGCGGATAACGTGATGACCTACCGCCTCGTGGCAAAAGAGATCGCGCAAGGCAAAGGGCTGCACGCCAGTTTTATGCCTAAGCCGGTCTTTGGTATCAACGGTTCGGGAATGCATGTGCATCAATCTTTGTTTAAGGGAGCAAGTAACGCCTTCTTTGATAAAAAAGGTAAATATCATCTCTCTGATATCGCCAGGTATTTTATCGCCGGGCTCTTAAAACACGCCCCGGAGATAACCTCGGTGACCAACCAGTGGGTAAATTCATTTAAGCGCCTGGTCCCCGGGTATGAAGCCCCGGTCTATATCTGCTGGGCGCAGATGAACCGCTCGGCGTTGATCCGTGTGCCGATGTATAAGCCCGGGAAAGAAAAAGCCACGCGCATTGAATACCGCGTGCCTGACCCCGCCTGCAACCCGTACCTGGCATTCTCTATAATGCTGGCTGCGGGCTTGGAGGGTATTGAAAAGAAGTATGCCTTATGTGAGCCGGCAAATGATAATATTTATCATATGACTGACGA
>JAQTUD010000105.1 GCA_028710405.1 Candidatus Omnitrophota bacterium | reverse complement strand
GTCACTGTCTTTGATACCGCCCTTTTTAATACTCACTTGGCCGCTGAGGTCGCGGAATTTCAGGCCGAGAAATTTTTAGGCGATAAAGGCCTGCGTAATTTGGATCGCGGGACAAGATTCTTATGTTCGGCGGCAAAATTAGCCTTGGATGATGCCAATCTGGCTATCACCGAACAGAATTCTGAGGATATTGGTGTAGTCACTGCCACCACCTTGTCAGCAATGTGGAATATTGTAGAGTTTAGCCGAGAGCTCGCTCAGGAAGGCCCGCAATTCGTCAACCCCGCTTTTTTCCCGGGGACGACGATGAACGCCCCGTCAAGCCAGGTTTCTATACGCTTCAAGATCAAAGGGTTTAATACTACCGTTTCCACCGGATACACCGCCAGCATAGACGCGCTTAAATACGCCGTAGATTTCATAAAATTAGGCCGGGCAAAGGCAGTCTTGGTGGCGGGAGTAGAGTCGCTGACCTTTGAAAATTACGTGGGTTTCTATAAACTTAATTTTCTGGCCGGGATCAACGGAGAAGAGATCTCCTGTCCGTTTGACAAAAGAAGAAATGGAATGATACTGGGGGAAGGCTCGGCGGTTTTAATGATTGAAGATGAAGATTTTGCCAAAGAAAGGAACGCCCGTATTTACGCCTGTATTCCGGCGGTAGAGACTATGTTTGACGCCTTTCGCACCGGAAAGTTTGAGCCGCACGCTCAAGGATTGAAGAGAACGATGCAGAAGGTTTTAAAAGAATCCGGATTAGATAAAGACAGCATAGATTGCATCCTGGCAGCGGCAAATTCCGGGGCGCAGCAGGATAGGCTGGAGACCGAGGCGATCAAAGAAGTATTTAAGGAGAAGGCGCCAGAGATCCCAGTCAGCTCCATTAAATCTATGCTTGGTGAATCTTTCAGCGCTTCCGGACTGTTGCAGATGGCCGCGGCAGTAGGGAGTATCCAAAACGGCATTATCCCCCCGACGGTAAATTACCAGGATAAGGATCCGGATTGCGATCTGGATTATGTGACTGAAGGGGCGCGCCAGAAAAGAATAGGTAATATATTGATCAATAGCTTTGGGCCCGGAGGCAGTAACGCTTCGGTTATTCTTTCCAAATAAAAAAAGGGGTCAGGCCCCTTTGTAAAAGAGAGGAGAAACAGGATGGCAGACATTACAGAGCAGGAAATAAAGAAAATAATCTCAGAGATCACGGAAGTCCCGGTAGAAAAGATCACTCCAGACGCGGATTTCTTCGCCGACTTAGAGGTAGATTCCCTGAAGGCGATTGAGATCGTGGCGGCCCTGGAGAAGAAATATCGGGTGGTGATACCGGAGAAGGATATCCCCAAGATCCGCACTCTTAATCAGGTATTGGAATACACTAAAGGCATGAAAAAGGAGTAACAATGCACTGGGATATAGAAAAAGTAAAAACCATCCTGCCGCAGCGTGAACCTTTTCTTTTTGTGGATGAGGTCATTGAGGTAGTTGGCACTGAAAAGGTAGTGGCACAGAAGTTTATAAATCCTGCCGAGCCGTTTTTTAAAGGGCATTTTCCCGGAAAACCCGTGCTCCCGGGTGTCTTGATCGTAGAGGCAATGGCGCAGGCCTCTATAATCCTCTATTATTTATGTAAACCCGAGATTGCCGGAGCGCATCCTACCTATTATTTAGGCAGGACCAAGGCGGAATTCCTGGCGCCGGTATTGCCCGGGGATACGCTTATCTTAGAAGCGAATAAGGTAAAGATAATGGATGAGGCCGGTGTCGTAGATACCCTGGCCCGCGTAGGCGACAAGATAGTGGCAAAAGGACAGCTGATCTTCGGGATCAAAAAGAATGGATAAAAATAAGCGTGTGGTGGTTACTGGGTTGGGTGTGATCTCCTCCGTAGGTATCGGTAAGGATGAATTTTGGAAAGGTATCACGGAAGGCAGGTCCGGAATAAGTGAGGTCACCGCCTTTGATACTAGCCTATTTCGCTGCCATCGCGGCGGGGAGATAAAGAATTTTAATCCTGAGGATTTTATCTCTAAAAGAAGAGTGAAATTTTTAGGCAAGGCTTCCCAGATGGCTATTTCTGCCGCCATATTAGCGTATAAAGATGCCGGTTTAACGCCAAAAGATTACTCCAAGACCAAGATAGGCGTGCTTATCGGCACGACCATGGGAGAGAAGCCGCTGGAAGAATTAGTGCAGGCCTGGGTCAGGGGCGGCCTGAAGGATATAGACCGCCACCGTGTCATCCAGGCGGCGGTAAATAATATCTCCGCTAATGTAGCGATGTATTTTAAGGCACAGGGCCAGAATTACATGTTTCCTACTGCCTGCGCTGCCGGCAACTACGCCATCGGATACGGTTTTGACCTGATCAGAAATGGCGACCTGGATTGCGCCTTGGCAGGAGGCGCGGATGTTTTTTCTTATATGGCATTTACCGGGTTCCAGCGTATTTACGCCATGGCCCCGGAAACCTGCCAGCCTTTTGACAAGGATAGAAAGGGGATGCTCTTGGGCGAAGGCAGCGGGATCCTGATTATGGAGGCGTTGGATTCGGCGGTGGCCAGAGGCGCGCCGATATACGCGGAAATATTAGGTTACGGGCTCTCCTGCGACGCTTATCACACTACCGCCCCTGACCCCGCAGGCATCGCCAGGGCGCTGGAGAAAGCGGCAAAGGAATCAGGCCTGACCTATAAAGATGTGGATTATATTTCGGCACACGGCACCGGGACCCCGATGAATGATAAGACTGAATCTCAAGCGATTAAATTATTTTTAAAAGAGCGCTACAGGGATGTCCCGGTAAGTTCCATAAAATCAATGCTTGGCCATCCTATGGGCTCTGCTTCGGCGATTGAAGCCGCGGCCTGTTGCCTGGTGGCAAAACATGACCTAATCCCCCCGACGATAAATTTCCATACCCCTGACCCG
>JAQTUD010000104.1 GCA_028710405.1 Candidatus Omnitrophota bacterium | reverse complement strand
GTAACATCCTGAAATACAAAACGGGTCACCCCCCCTGCCCCCGAAGATACTCCGTGCACCCTTGAAGAACCGGGCATGACCAGGATAAGGTTTGACCCCAAAGATTCCAATTGTTTCTCTATAGACTCCTTAGCTCCTGTGCCGACCGCGAGCATGGCGATTACCGCGGTAACTCCTATCAATATCCCTAAGATCGACAAAAAAGAACGCATCTTATGCGAAACCATTGCCTGGCCGGCCTGCTGCAGGTATTCTAAAAACTGCACCCCTCTTACTTCCCTTTCGTGTTTTGATAAGGCCGCGGTGACAATCTGGTCTGTCTGGCTTTCTTCAGAAGGCCTGGTTATTTTCCCCTGCCTTTCATCAGAGATGATTTTTCCGTCAAAGATGCGGATGATCCGCTTGGCGTGCACCGCCATTTCGCTTTCATGGGTGACCATGATGATAGTCTTGCCTTTATCGTTTAAACCCTTCAGAATGGAAACTATTTCTTCCTTACTTTTGGAATCAAGATTTCCTGTAGGTTCATCCGCGAAGATAATCAAAGGGTCATTGACTAATGAACGGGCGATGGCCACCCGCTGCTGCTGGCCTCCGGATAGTTCATTCGGCCGGTGGGTTATCCTGTCACCTAAACCGACCTCCTCCATCCTTTTCTTTGCCAGCTCCTTCAGATGCCGCTTCCCGGCATACACCAAAGGGAGTTCCGCGTTCTCTAACGCGGTCATTCTCGGCAGGAGATGGAATTGCTGAAAAACAAAACCTACCAAACGGTTGCGTATCACCGCTAATTCATCATCAGAAAGGGCATTTAGCTTCTCCTTGCCCAGATAATAATCTCCGGAGTCAGGACGGTCAAGCAGACCCAGGATATGCATAAGCGTGGATTTACCGGAACCCGAAGGGCCCATAATAGCGATAAATTCTCCGGGCGCTATCTTTAAAGAAACTCCCCGCAGGGCTTCCACTTTTACCTTGCCCATCTGATAAGTCTTAAATATATTCTTTAACTCTATCATACTTTTCTATTTCTTAGCCGAGTCCTTTTTTTTGCCAAAGGGCATAAAAGGATTGCTGCCGGAGCTGCTTTTAGGAAGGGAATACTTTTTTGACTTCACAATCAAAATGTCCTTCTCGCTTACCCCTGAGAGGATCTCTACGTTTTTGTCATCGGTAATCCCCAGCTCCACTTTAGTCTTTACCGGCTCCTTGCCGTTGGATTGCTGTACCAGACAGTAATTTTCTCCATTCTTATACACCGCATCCACCGGAATAATCAAGATACCCTTCTTATCCTTTATTATAAAATCTATTGAGGCATTCATCCCGGAACGGTAAAAATGCGGCACCTCCTGAAGGACAAGGTCAACATTGTAAATTGTGACGTTATTTACAGTCTCAGACTCGTAATACATATGTTCTACCGAAGCATTTATCTTCGTATCCGGATAGGCATCAAGAGTTATGATAGCATCCATATTATTAGAGATATCATCGATGTCCGTTTCATCGACTTCCGCGCGGACGATCAAGTGGTCGGACAATACCACTATCGCGTCACTGGTAGTGACAGTCTGGCCCGGCTGGGTAGTAGCCACGATTACTTCGCCATCAATCGGAGATAGTAAAGCTATGGGCTTATATGCCTCTTTCCAATATTTCAATTCTTTTTCACCCTGCCCTTGCGCGGCATCCAGTAACGCCGCTCTCTCAGTAGAGCTCATCCAGGCTAATATCTGCCCATGCTTTACATTTTCCCCCTCCTTCACCAGCACGCTCTCAATCCTGCCGTTGACCGGAGGCTTTACTTCCAAACGGTTTTTAGGCAACACCGTCCCGGTGCTGGAAATAATAACCCTTATCTCTCCTATGGCCGGGCTTATCTCATTAACTACTTCATCGCTTGTGCCATTGCTTTTCATTTTTATTATGACCGCTGCCGCGATAACCGCTAGGCCTAACACGAGAAAAAATAATTTTAATTTTTTATTGCGCATATTCAAGGACCACTCCTTTCGCTTGGATCCAACTCGCTTCCGCAGTCAGTGCATTAGACTGGGCATTCAAATAAGAAGACTTTGCGTTAACAAGGTTATCTTCGATAATCGTCCAATTATCATAAGAAATAAAACCGGTTGAATATTGCGCCTCGGCTATTTTAGAGCGCTCCTCGGTAGCAATCAACGATTTATATTGGACGTCAACTGTCTCAATAGCATCCTGTAGAGCTGCCCAAGCCTGAGCCAGGGCGACAACTATCCCATCTCTTGTGTTTCTCTCATCTGCCTGAAGTTGATTTAAGAGCGCCTTTGCCTTAGATACCTGAGCCAGCCGCAAGCCTCCTTCAAATATAGGCATGGATAAAACAAGCCCGAGGTTCCAGTTATCCCCTCTTGGAGGATAAAGCGTACCCTTCTTATTTGCCCCGGCCTGGCCCGAAAGAGTGGGGAAAAATTCACCATAGGCGGACCTTAGCCCGAATTCGGCTGAATTCTTTTTAGCGATAGCCTCTTGTAAAGAAGGATTGTTCTTTGCCAGGGCCTCAAAACTTGGTTTATCTTTCGCGGAATCAACTACAATAAAATCACCCTTTACTGAAAGAGGTTTAAATTCCTTACGCCCCATTGCTTTCATCATCTGCCACTGCGCCGTCTCTATGTCTCTTTTTGCCTGGGCAATCTGGAAATTCGCCTGGGCAAGGTCGGCCTCCGCGGTCAAAAGAGCCCCCCGGTGTTCCAACCCCGATTCATAGCGTAAAGAAATAAGTTCATAATTTTCTCTTCTTATCCTGGCGATATCTTCGTTGACCTTGATCAATTCCTGAGCGGTGAGCAAGTTTATGAAAGCTGTCCTCAGGCTAAGCCTAACTTCAGAAGAAGTAAACTTATAGGCTTGCTCAGAAGCCTTGATGTTCTCTTTGGCGGAATTTACATTGTTTACGGTC
>JAQTUD010000103.1 GCA_028710405.1 Candidatus Omnitrophota bacterium | reverse complement strand
AGGCACGGCTTATAAGATATACGGCGGCCTGCTTCCCACGAGAAACAGCATACCGACTCTGACAATAACCGGTTTTAACGACGGCCTAGCCACGTTTGAAAATCCTGTTACCCTGAAATGGACGTTTATAGATAAGGACACGGACACCCAGCGTTATTACCAGGTTCAGCTCTCCAAGGATAATTTCCAGACAATAGATGTAAATTCAGGCGTCATCAGGTCCAGCGCCCAGCAATATACCACGCCCATACTCCCTACCACAGAAGGTTACGTAGATTACAAATGGCGCGTCAGGGTAAGCGACGGATATGATTATTCCGGCTGGAAGACAGCTACGAATGGATTTAAACTTGCGAGCGGGAAGATAGAGGTGCCTGTTATCTGGGCTGAGACTGCCCCGGGCGGCAAGGACATACCGGCTAAGTTATGGCAGGAAGTGGGGAATCCTTATATGCACTGGGAATACCAGGTAACCGGGGTTCAGCCGATGGGTTACAGCTATGCGTGGGGAGATATCCCTGATGACCAGTCTGACACAATAGGGACTTCTTACCAGACGCCTTCTGATTTACTGGCAGACGGCGTCAGGGTATTTAATCTAAAGGCACAGAATTCAGCGGGCAACTGGAGCGAGGTGGCCTCGTTTGAGATATGGATAGACAGGGCGAGCCCTGTCATAGGAGAATATTCTCCGGCCAAAGGCTCGGTGCTCGCTACTGACAAACCCACAATTAATATTAGCGCCAGCGACGATAAGAGCGGAGTGGATCCGGACGCCATAATCATGACGATAAATAAATCGAGCGTGAACGCCGCCTACGATGAGAAGACCCAGAGTATTGTATATGTACCTGGCACAGCTCTCAGCGAGGGCGATAACGTGGTGTCCCTCGAGGCGGCTGATTTCGTGGGCAATAAAACATCCCAGCTGGTGTGGAGCTTTATTGTAGATACAAAAGGCCCGTCAGGGTATGTGATAATAAATAACCAGGATGCTGTCACGAATTCCGCGTATGTAAATCTCGCGCTATCAGCAAGCGATTCCACCACAGGCGTTCAGGACATGGCGCTTTCAAACGACGGCGTGTTTGACAATGAGCAGTGGGAGGCCTTTAAGACCAAGAAGGAAAACTGGATGCTAACGCCCATAAGCGGCACGCGCAAGGTTTATGTAAAATTCAGGGACGCCGCAGGCAACGAATCAGAGATATTTAATGATACCATAGAGCTCATAATAATAGCGCCTGATACAATAATCACAAGCGGGCCGAGCCTTCTGACAAAATCCAGGGAAGCGCTTTTTACCTTCAAGGCCACTACCGACGCCTGCGTGTTCAGATGGAAGTTTGACGACGAAGACTGGACTGACTAGTCTAGTGAGACATCGGTTACCAGGAAGGATTTAAAAGACGGGAACCACTATTTTAAGGTCCAGGCAGCCAAGGATGTAAATAAAAACTCTAAGATTGACATTGACGAGATAGACCCTGCCCCAGCTGAAAGGACATGGACAGTGAACGAGGCAGGCGTTATAAAGCCTGCGCCTGGGAAAAAGAAGCCCTTCAAATTCTGGAAAGAAGAATAACCCAACCCATTTATTTCCAATAAGTTACCAATCACCAATCACCGATTACCGATTACCATCTTTTGCCCTGCCCTTGACAAACCCTATCAGGTAGTATATAGTTGTATCACCCCATATCAAGCCGTTCTATTTGTTAAATGGGGTTTTTGAATCTATAGGGAGGCCGAATTGATGAAAAATTCGGCCTGAATTGTCTAGGAGAAGAGGCATGTTATTAAATAATAGCGAGGTATATATGAAAGAAAGATATTTATCTGTGACTCAGGCTGCGCAGCTTCTAGGTATATCTAAACAGACACTTATAAGGTATGAGAACAGGAAGCTTTTTCCTGCTGCCAGGAGGAATGCCCTCAATGGCTGGCGGGAATACACAGAAGACGATGTTAAAAACCTGAGGTCTATAATGGGAAGGACAAGGTAAATGGCCAGGTTCAGCACAAGTTCAATAGCCCTGGATATAGGCACGCGCTTCATAAAGCTCGTTGAGCTTAAAAAAGAAAAGGCCGGGATTGTGCTTAGTAAAATCGGGATTAAAGAAATCCCCGTGGACCTTAAGCTTGACAGGGACAAGATCACTCTTCAGCTTATATCCCAGCTGATGTCGGAAAACCGTATAAAGCCAGGGCCTGTGAATATCTCGGTGAGCGGCCAGTCTGTTTTCGTAAGGTTCGTAAAGCTCATGCAGGTGAAAGAGGATAAATTAAAACAGACAATGAAATTCGAGGCGCAGAACCAGATACCATTCGGCCTGAATGAGGTAATGTGGGACTGGGCGCTCCTGGACAGGGACAAGACCGCGGCGGCCAGCAAAGCGGTCATCGTAGCTATAAAGAAAAATATCGCGGAGGAGATGGTTTCAAGATTGAACTCTGTTAAATTATCAGTGGCGTTGATAGACGTGGCCCCGGTAAGCGTTTATAACTGCATGGCCTTCAACGAGGACTATAACCCTGAGAATCTCGGGGCGGTTCTTGACATAGGGGCTAAGTCCACGAACTTCATCGTATTTAATAAAGGTAATATATGGATAAGGAGTTTCCCTATAGCCGGGGAAAGGATAGAGGAGGCAAAGGAACAGGGCATAGAAGAACTCCTGACAGAGGCTGAGAGGTCTTTAGAGTATTATTTTATACAGCAGGGAGAGGACGCCCCTAAGGAGAAAAAGATAGGCCAGCTTTTTTTGACAGGCGGCGGCAGTGTCACAGATGGCATGGAATCCGCTTTTGTATCCAGGTTCGGCATAAAACCGCAGGTCATAGACCCCTTCAGGAAATTAAGGATATCAAAGGACGTATTCCAGAGGATTCAGGCGGACGGTATGAAAAACCAGTTTGCCACGGTAGTAGGCGCAGGACTCAGGGG
>JAQTUD010000032.1 GCA_028710405.1 Candidatus Omnitrophota bacterium | reverse complement strand
GTAGGGACGGGTGGTATCCAATCCTTGAGGCAGGCCGTCTAATGCCTGGCGCAACAGACTGCCTAAGGTTCCCTGGCTGAGGATACTTTGTTCTACCAGGAAGTTTACGCCACCAGCTTGGACCCGGGTAAAGCTCATTTCTCTACCGTTTATTTGGCTGGTTGTAGCTACTACTTGTCCTTTTGCTATCTGGGCTACCAGGCTATCTCTTACGGTATTTATCTGATCCCTGCTCAGGTTAAATTGGCTATTCATATCATCACTGAAGTAGGCGGCAGCTGGCGCTCCCTGTAAGGGCGCGGGTAAGTCACCGGCACGGGACCAGGTAGCACTAACTTCAAGAGAAGATAACGGTACGGGCCGGATAATTGATCTTCGTGGATTGGGATCACCTAACTCTAATGAAGAAAAAGGTACGGCGGATTTAGTCGCTAATGGAGGATTTTCCGGTAAACTCTCGCCGAGATCTATCTTTCCAAAATATTTTTCAATAAGACTTTGCTCGGGAGTAAAAACAGCTAGATCCTGTTGCTCAAAAATATTTTTTTCGGCTTCAAAAATATCGGCTAGAACAAGGGGGTTGCCCGGTTTTTTGTCAATAATGTCAGAGAGGGTATGTATCAAATTTTCGCCATAAGCGAAACGGTCATAGTTGCTGGCTGAGGTTATGTAGGGCATCGTCGTAGCACCATTTTTATTCAGATAATGCAATAAATTGGCTGAAAAGTTATATGAATAGCAGCTATTTAATAATATGACTACATTACTCAGGTCTTTGCCTCTTTTTAATAAATTATTACCCAGTTCCACATAACTGATCGCCAGCGGATTGCTCAAATCAGCTGACTCTTGTTCTGTGATATGCCCTTTTTCCAGCCAAATATGCTCGCTTCCTCCATGACCGTTAAAAAAGATGGTCAGCGGCCTGTTTACATCGCTTCCTGCTATCGCGTCTAATGCCTGATATTTTTTAGACATTCCTTTAAGTCCAGGTCTTATATTTTTGGCGCCCGCTGCCATCTCTAATTTTTTCATATCTTCTAATCTAAATCTTGACTCGCTGTGGGCTATGTTTATGATATCGGTTACTTCATTAAAAACGATCTGGCTAGCATTTGTTCTCCTGCCCTCAAGCACTAATTCCACGGCTTTCCCAATATTATCTTCATTCACTTCCCGTTTAATTCGTGAAAGGAGGCGATATGCCGCTAATCCAACCGAATATACCTCAACTTCATGCATGCCTTGAGTTCTTTGAGCAAAATAAGGTGATAATAGAACATTATAATGAACCAAAGTATGCCCGGTAAACCGCGTGATCAAATCGCACAGTGGGTCGCCTTTCAGAAGAGAAGGAATATTTTCTTTTATTTGCTTGAGCGCTTTACCGGCTTCTTCATATATACCTCCGCTCAAACCCTCTCTCAAGAATATGCCACCTAGGGCCTTAACCGTAGATGCCCTTATAAACCTTGGATCAGTTTCAATAATTGTTTCAATTGGTTTAATCGCTCTCTCGTAGTAATTCTCCTGGCCTTGCCTTTCTAAAATACCCTCAAGAAGATCAAGGCAGGCCAGACTTAATTCTTGAACGCCCCAATGAACAATCGCTGAGACTACCGACAATACTTTTTCGCGGAGAATATTTCTTTCGAACAAGTGTTGTAGCGCGTGTATTTCCAACGCCTTGATCGCTCTAGGGTTGCGTGAAGCCGCCTTTTCTATTATTCTAATAGCAATGGTGTATAGCGATGTCGGCGATCTGTCGTTATTCAACACTCTTTCGCAAACATCCAAACAGGCTGGCAATAACTCCTCCCTTGAACCGGCTATGTGCTCTATCGTTTTCATCGTGAGGGAAGCTTCGGTGGGCTTCTGTCCCAGGGCAATATCGCCTAATGCCCAAACAGCTTCTTCTGCTCTGGCAAGTTCATCATTTCTAGCAATAAATAGAAGATTTATGCTATCTCTACGGTCGTAGAAAGACTGGATATCCGAGCTCAATGTTCTGGCTTCTTTAACTAGCGGGGCGGCTTCAACAGGGCTTCTTGATAATTCTTCTGCTTGCGTATCTGCATCCGTTATTCCTTCATCAACTGGACCATCCAATCTTTCATTGGCATTTGGCAATTCCCCTTCATTGCTGGAGTTCTTGGCCGCGAATTCTTCGTCTGTTAATTGCTCAACCTTTCGCAATAATCTTAGCAGCATAGCTTTATTATTAAGTAACCTGAACAATTGTGCTTGAACCTGGAATCTAATATTATTCCCCGGTTGAATTTTAAAACCATACTCTGCCGGCTTAGCAGAAATTATGCCTACCAGTTTATTATTAATATCTATTCGGGCAGCATCATGAAAATCGTTAGGTCGTTGAGGCCCGACCATCACGCCTGCCAAGGATAAAAATCCCACGATTACGCTTCCATTGGCAATTTCAGATAAAATAGCCTTTGTTTCTGAGTAACGCGAGTGGAATGAAATTTTTTCAATAAATTCCTTAGCCGAAGTTGCTTTTTCCGGCGGTTTAAATGATTTCCACAGACCTTGACGGGCTTCGACGACATGCCTGGCTTCGTGCGCCTCGCGTAACTCCCGCCGCATCGTTATTAGGCTTTCCCTGGTTCTTCTTTCCGAGGCAAGCTTAACGTGAACCATAATATAATTTATCTTTGAGGGATTAATCTCTGTTTGTAATAGATGCTCTAAGACTTGATCGTCTGGAACACCTATGAATTGTTGAATGCCCTCGTCGCTTATATTCCCCATAATCACATCCACCAAGGCATCATTCGTGGAAACAATAATAATATTTCCATAGGCAGCGAGCGCCGGATCACTTTTGGACGCTGAAGGCAACTGTCTTGCTTCATATTGAACCCGATCCCCTAAAACTACCCTACCTATAGGCTCTCCATTTTTAGGATATTTTGAAGAGCTGCCCACGCTTTTTATTTCATACATTTCCAGCTGATAAAGATGTATATATATCCCTTCTTTGTCCATAAATGGCATATGCGCCACCGTGGTAAAAATTCCCAAACCGGAAAAATAGACAGGAAGGGAGAACGCCAGGATACGCTCAAATGTCTGCTGGTCGAATGCACTCGGATCATTCCGGCCAAAGATCTCTCTCCGGATATTAACCGGTAAGTTTTTTAATTTTTCCCACAATTCCAGTTGTTTTGTTCTTATCTGCTGTATTATTTTCAGTTCATCGGGCTCTAGTTTATTGGAAGGATTATCTGGATAGGCATCAACCTTAAAATCCATGCGCTCAAGATTATTAACTTCTGTACTTCCCTCAAATCCTATTTTATAAGCCGCTTCAAGATACTCAAATGTGGCCCGAAAAACTGGATCTGCTGAATAGTTATTTGTCGTCTTAGTAAATTTTATCGGTTGAGCCGAAATTTCAGGGGCGTAATAGAATATTTTTACCGCTTCTTCCCGCGCCAATGAAGCCGTTAACCCCTTAGCCGCCTCTCCATCATTTTCAATAATCCCTGCCTTTACTAATGCCTGGGAAAACGCTCCAAAAAGCGCTGGGTCATAGAGAAACTCACGTGCAAGTTGTATATCCTTAGCCTGGAATGCCTTTTCAGCTTCAGGGCCATGTTCTCCGGTTGCCTCGTGCCTTAATTCATGGGCGAAGAGAACCCTTAAGAGGGCAGTGGCGAATCTGGGGTTGGTTGCGTTTAAAGCTTGGAGTCTGCTATCCAGGTTATTATGTAGGAAAATCATTCCGTTTTGGATACAGTCACCGGCCAGGTGGTCTTGGTTATCTTCGCCTTTGATATGGGCTACGGGAAGGATAAGCAGAGGTTTGCCTTGGTAGCCGGAAGGAAGTCCATCCAAGGCTTCATTTAGAAGCGCCCCCAGGGTACCCTGGCTGAGGATGCTTTGCTCAACCAGGAAATTTACGCCACCTGCTTGCAACTGGGTAAAACTCATCTCTGTGCCGTTTATGTCCCTCGTTGTGGCAACTGCGTTTCCTTGCGCTATCTGAGCTGCCAAACTATCTCTTACGGTATTTATCTGATCTCTGCTCAGGTTAAATTGACTGCTTTGCTCTTCGCCGAAGTAGGCTCCGGCAGTGGCGCCTAGTAAGGGCTCCGGTAAATCTCCGGCGCGGCTCCAGAGGGCGGGGGCTACATCTTGGCCCGCCTTGCCGGCGGCGCTCTGCACTCCCGGCCCACCTGCGGATAGATGCTGGATTAACTCTGCTAGCGACAAAACCGGATAATTCATCCCGATATCCCGATATAACTGTAAAATTCTCTTGCTTTGTTCATCAACGCTTATCTGCCTGCCTGTATTTTGCATCTCGGCAAGCATTTCTCTATTTGCTATCTCAATCTGGAACCCTAACTCAGTCATAGCCGCATTGGGCATAGGCGCCGCAACAGCTTCTGGTATGCCCATCCTTGCAGCAAAGGCCACTTCTAATTTATGCTGCGTTTCCGAGCTCAATGCGCTATAGATTAACGCTGATTGGCCAGCTATGATAATTTGCTTAGCCTGCCTCATCCTTGCTGCCACATCCATATCTTGATGGGATGGGGCCAAGACGCCACCGGGATGATTATGGATAACTACTTCAGCCATCGCTATTATTTTCGGGTCTTTATACATCATAACGGGAGGGCTGCGATCATTACCGATACCCATAATCCATCTGCCGTCGTTGAGTCTAAATAAGGCTATTTCATAGTATAAGTTTCCCATTTTTTCTAAATCTGCGGTTGCCGGGGCATTTTCCAACACGAATATCTTTCCGTATAAATCTATCTCTGTCTGCCTCTTTTCACGGCAAGCCAAGTCGTAATCAACAAATCTTGATGTTGTCAGCATTCCGTCAACAGAAACGGCACGCTCGGCTTTAGCCAAATCAATGGCCTCCTGCGTATCCCTTACTTTTGTCCCATCACTTTCTTCCTCCCATTTCTCCTCTGTCACTCCGAGGACGCCTTGCAATTCTCTTTTCAATTCTTCCGCGCCATAGCGTCTTTCGCCGGCAACGAGTGCTTCTCCGAATGGGGCAACGGGGGTTTGCGGCATACGCTCCAGTGCCGCCTTTCTCGCCCCCAGCATCTTCGGAGTTCCACCGTCTACGGCTAATGCTGGACTTCTTGCTGATAACTCATCCGATAAAGACCTAGCAGCCCCTACGTCTATCTCGCTCTTTGCCCCGGCCACAGTCGCGCCGATTATAGCAACACCGCCGGAAAAATAACTCCGGATGCTCTGGCCAAAGGGTGTTTGCACCGGTTCTTTAAAATTATATTCGCCTTCTTTGAAAGATTTTTGGTAGGCCTTAAAGTATGTGTCTTTTGACCACTGCTCCGCGGAAGTTAGGCCCGCAAGGCTCTTGCGGTCGATCAACCAAGAATATAACCCACCCTTACCATAAAATTTCTGCTTAAACCACTGCGCCATGATCAGGGAATAGTAAACCTGCCTTAACGGGGCGTACCTCTTGGCAATGTTGATTTCTTTAGTGATCTTGGGGATAATTAGCTCGCGGATGAGTTGACTGGAGTATTCGTTGAGCTGCTTGAGCCGTTCGTCTTTAAAACTATAGGACGCGGAATTTTTCAGGTAATCCTGCTCCAGCATTACTTTCAGCGTGGCCTTATAAATGTAAGCATTTGTGTCGGATTCGCGGATAATAATTTCATCCGGCACAATCCAGGGGCGGGTCAAGGTAGGGATGGTGACGTTGTCGTAGCCGAAAATCTCACCTGCTTTCTGATACAATTTGTTCCAGTATTCTCTTCCTTCGGGGGTTTCAGGCGAAGTGAATTTAGCGGTATCTTTCTTCAGCTGTAAATCCGCCTCCAACAAGATCTTGCCGACATCAGTCTGCGCCAAACTGTTATCGATAATCTGTTCCGGAGAATCCGGCCTTAAGTTCACCCAGAAAGTATCATTGGGCAGGGAAACGCCGATAAAGAAATAATTTAGTAAAATTTTGCTGGTGTTTTCAAGCTCTATCTTAGGGACGGCCCTCTTTAATTGGTCGCCTTTATCTAAGAGGAGTTTAAAGTTATTGTTTAAATTATCATAGGAAAGGTAACGCAGATGCAGCGGACGGAATGTATCGGTTGCCAGGGATTGGCGTAGTTGAGCGATATAGCCGGAAATATCCAGTTGCCCGGCTATCTGGGCAAACCCCGATTGTTGGAAAATAAGCGAAAAACATAAAAGAAAAGAAATTACCTTAAAGAGTATCCGTGGCTTTTTCATTTTTACTCTTGGGATCCGGTTCTATCAGCCGTAATATACTTCAAGTATTACATATAGGTAAGGGAATGCAATGCTCAGAAGGGGGTTTTGGGAAAGCGGTTTCGCGAGGGTTAAATCACTACTACAAATTCACCACGGGGTTTTTGTTGCTGAAAATAGGAGATAACTTCTGTTGCGGGGCCACGCTTGACTTCTTCAAATTTCTTGGTTAATTCTCTTACGATTACAACCTCTTGCGCGCCAAAGAGTTGCTGAATATCTTCCAGGGTGGCTAAGATCCGGTGGCAGGATTCGTAAAAAATAACGGTGCAGTTTAATTTCAAGAGGCCTTTTAAGCGGTTACGCCTGGCGCCGGCTTTATTGGGCAGGAATCCGGCAAAGAAAAACTCATGCGCCGGTTTACCTGACAGAACCAAAGCATTAATAAAGGCCGCCGGGCCGGGGATCACGGTTAATTCTATGTTATTTTTTATGGCTAAATTAATTAAATTATAGCCGGGATCCAGGATGCCCGGGGTGCCAGCGTCACAAACCAGGGCGATGTTCTTGCCTTCCTGCAACAATTTCATCAGGTGATCAGCTTTGACAAAGCGGTTATGTTGATAAAAACTGGTGGTGGGTTTTTGAATGTCGTAATGAACGAGCAGGATTTTGGTGTGCCGGGTGTCTTCGCAGGCGATCAGATCCACGCTTTTTAAAACTTCTAAAGCGCGCAAAGTTATATCTTTGAGGTTGCCGATGGGAGTAGCAACGATATACAACATTATTCCACGGTTACAGATTTAGCCAGATTCCGCGGCTGGTCCACGTCGCAGCCGCGCTTGAGCGCGATATGATAAGCCAGCAACTGTAAAGGCAGCGCTACGATTAAAGGCGAGAATAATTCCTCTATGGCCGGTATGTAAATCACCTCGGGAGTCAATTCTTTTATCTTGCGGTCGCCCCGCGTGGCCACGGCGATGATCTTACCGTGACGGCTGCGTATCTCCTGGATATTAGAAACCATCTTTTCATAGACCCTGGATTCCGGAGCCAGGCAGACTACTGCCCGGTATTCATCAATTAAAGCGATCGGCCCGTGTTTCATTTCTCCGGCGGCATAGCCTTCCGCGGGGATATAAGAGATCTCTTTAAGTTTCAACGCGCCCTCCAGGGCGGAAGGATAATTAACATTACGGCCTAAAAATAAAAATGACCCGAAATGCGCGTGCTGGCGGGCAAGCCTGGCGATCACACCCTGGTTCTTCAGTATCTCCCCCTGCAGGCGGGGAACTTTTTTTAATTCCTGCAGGTATTTTTCTATTTTATTTACGCTGAGAACATTTTTTAACCTGGCCAGGTCAAGGGCCAATAGATAAAATGCCAACAGCTGCGCGGTGTATGCCTTGGTAGAGGCTACGCCTATCTCCGGGCCGGCGTGGGTATAGATCACCCCGTCGGACTCCCGGGCGAGCGTAGAGCTCAGTACATTGCAAATAGACAATACCAGGCAACCGCGTTTTTTTGCCTCCCTAATACCGGCTAAAGTATCCGCAGTCTCCCCGGACTGGCTGACGGCGACGACCAGGGTAGTTTTATCCAGCAATAAATCGCGGTAGCGGAATTCACTGGAGACATCAACGGATACCGGCAAGGCGCAGAGAGATTCAAGCGCGTATTTACCCACCAGACCCGCATGATAAGCTGTTCCGCAAGCGACAATAGAAATATTCCTGATGCCTTTGAGTTTCTCCGAGGGTATCTTTTGCTCTTCAAAGATAACCTGGCCATCTTTACGCAGGCGCAACTGCAATAGATTTTCCGCAATCAGCGGCTGCTCATTAATCTCTTTAAGCATGAAATGCTTGTATCCCTGCTTTTGCGCCTGGGCGATATCCCAATTTATCCGCTGTGGTTTCCTGGTTATCCTTTTACCCTGAAAATCAGCCAACTTAACTTCATCTTTGGTCAAAACTGCCATTTCATTTTCTTCTAAAAATATGATCTCCTTAGTATATTCTAATATTGCCGGTACGTCAGAGGCGATGAAATTCTCCCCCTTGCCTATGCCGATAATCAGTGGGCTGCCGCAACGGGCGCCGATTAATTTCTCCGGTTCTCGTCGTGAAATGACCCCCAAGGCAAAAGAGCCGGTCAGCATCTTCAGCGCTTTGCGGACTGCATCTTCCAGAGACAGGTCCTTATAAAATTTTTCTATGAGGTGGACGACAACTTCAGTGTCGGTCTGGCTGATAAAACGGTGCCCTTCTTTGATCAGCTTGGCTTTAAGCGAGGCGTAATTCTCAATAATGCCGTTATGGACTAATGCTATTTCGTTTTTGCAGTCAAGATGAGGATGGGCATTGACCTGATTCGGCGCGCCATGGGTGGCCCAGCGGGTATGCGCTATACCCACGGAACCAACGAGGGGTTTTTGCTTAAGTAGTTTCTCTAAAGCGTTGATCTTGCCTGCGGATTTACGTAAAGAAATGCCTCTGGGGGATAAAGATATAAGCGCCATACCGCTGGAGTCATATCCGCGGTATTCCAGGCGCTTTAGGCCGCTAAGGAGTATAGGCTGGGCTGGCTTTTCTCCGACATATCCGATTATGCCACACATTGAGCACCTATATACGCCCTTGCCGAAGGCAAGGGCATCCAGCGAAATCCCGCCCGCTATTTATTAGCTTGGCGGGAAAAAGCTCTTGTCCTAGTTATTAATGACCCCACGGGGATTTGAACCCCGGTCGAGAGCTTGAAAAGCTCTTGTCCTAGACCAGGCTAGACGATGGGGTCGAATTATTCGTTACCAGCTTCAAAAAAGTGTTGACGCTTTTGTATTGCTTAATCAGATTTTCTCTTTTACGTGCTGCGGTTTTGGCGCCGTATTCTTCTTTATACACTACCCTGAAAGGACCTTTGTTTTTTGTAGACCTCACACTGTTTTGATTGTGCCGCCTTAACCTAAATTCAACATCAGCAGTGCTGCCTACATAATGCCAGCCTTGTTTATTCTCTAAAATATACACATAATACATCTCAGTCGCGAGCTTGTCCCGACCCTATAATACGTCAACGTGTCGGGATCCCGATGCCGACATCCTATCCGCGAGCATCGGGAAAAAGCTCTTGTCCTAGACCAGGCTAGACGATGGGGACGAAATTTATTCCTCTTCTTCGGCGATGACGTGGGCTACTGAAGAAACCTTGTCTTTGGCGGCCAGCTTGATCAAACGCACTCCCTGGGCGGAACGGCCGGTCTCCCTTATATCTTTTACCGCACAACGCAGGAACATACCGTTTTGAGTGATTACCATTAATTCATCATTGTCGTTGACGGTCTTGAGGCTGACTGCCTCGCCATTCTTGTCCGCGACCTTGATGTTAATCACTCCCTTACCGCCGCGGCTGGTCAAGCGGTACTCTTGCGCCGGCGTACGCTTGGCAAAACCCAACTCCGTGACTGTCAATACCGTGGTATCCTTCTGCGCCAACACCATACCGATCACTTCATCCTTCTTCCCTAAGGTAATCGCCCGCACGCCTCCTGCGCCTCTGCCCATATCACGCACCTTATTTTCAGGGAACCGGATTGCCTTGCCTTGACGCGTCCCGATTAAAAGTTCATGATTCCCGTCGGTTAATTGCACACTTATTAAACCATCATCCTTATCCAGGCTGATGCCGATGATCCCGCCTTTGCGCGGATTACTGTAAGCATCGAGCTTGGTCTTCTTGATCTTCCCCTGCCTGGTGACCATCACCAGGTATTTATCCGCGGAAAATTCCTTGACCGGGATAGTGGAGCTGACTTTAGAACCGGGTTCCATCTGCACCAGATTGATTATCGCTTTCCCCTTGGAGACACGGCTGCCTTGCGGGATCTCATAAACCTTCAGCCAATGCACCTGGCCTTTATCGGTAAAAATTAACAGGTAATCTTTGGTAGAGGCGACAAAAAGATGTTCCGCGAAATCCTCTTCCTTGACCTCCGCCCCGGTCGCTCCTGTGCCGCCGCGCTTCTGTTTACGGTAGGCGCTGACCGGCAAGCGCTTAATATATCCGCCGTGGCTGATAGTCACTACTACATCTTCCTCGGCGATTAAATCCTCCACTTCTAAATCTTCTACCTCTCCTACAACTTCTGTCCTGCGTGCATCGCCGTACTTTTTCTTTAAATTCTCAAGCTCCTCTTTTATTATGCCTTCTACTTTCTTTTCCGAAGCCAGGATCGCCCGGCATAGTTCTATCTTTTTTAATAGCTCCGCGTATTCGGCGTCAAGCTTATCGCGCTCCAGGGCGGTGAGGCGCTGCAGTTGCATCTCCAATATCGCCTGGGCCTGTATTTCAGAAAGATCGAACTCCTTGACCAGGCGCTCTTTGGCCTGCTCGGTGTTCTTAGAAGTCTTAATGGTCTTAATAATGCGGTCAATAAACTTCAGGGCGATCTTTAAGCCCTCTAAAATATGCGCCCTTCTTAAAGCCTTATCCAGCTCAAACTGGGTGCGCCGGCGGATAATTTCTTTACGGTGGCTGATGTAATGTTCTAGTATCTGGCGTAGGTTCAGGACCCGCGGCCGGTTATTCGCCAGCGCCAGCATAATAATGCCAAAGGTATTCTCTAATTGGGTATGTTTAAAAAGCTGGTTTAAGATGATCTGCGCCTCGGCATCGCGCTTTAATTCAATGACAATGCGCATCCCGTCTTTATCTGACTCGTCGCGGATATCCGAGATGCCTTCAATCTTTTTTTCATCCACCAGCCCGGCAATAACTTCAATCAAACCCGCCTTCTGCACCTGATAAGGGATCTCGGTAACCACGATCAAGTCTTTGCCGCCCTTCTGGTGCTCTACTGTAGCCCGGCCGCGTACTGTAAGCTTCCCCCTGCCCGTGGTGTATGCGTCTTTAATCCCCTGCTTACCGCAGATAATTCCTCCGGTGGGGAAATCCGGGGCCTTGATATAGCGCATCAGGTCTTTGATCTCTGCTTCCGGCTGGTCTAAAAGATAGATGATCGCGTCGGCTACCTCATTTAAATTATGCGAAGGAATATTTGTGGCCATGCCTACGGCAATACCGCTTGAGCCGTTGACCAGAAGGTTGGGAAGTGCTGCCGGCAATAAAAGCGGCTCTTTCAGGGAAGCATCAAAGTTCGGACCGAAAGTAACCGTCTCCTTATCAATATCTGTAAGCATCTCGTCGGAAATAGAGGCCAGGCGCGCCTCTGTGTAGCGCATGGCAGCCGGGGCGTCACCGTCTACAGAACCGAAGTTACCCTGGCCATCTACCAATGGATAACGTAAAGAAAAATCCTGCGCCATACGCACCAGGGTATCATATACCGCCACGTCTCCATGAGGATGGTATTTACCCAGGACCTCTCCGACGATACGCGCGCATTTCTTATAAGGCTTAGAATGCTCCAGACCCAACTCCTGCATCGCAAAAAGGACGCGGCGATGCACCGGTTTTAGGCCATCGCGTACATCCGGCAGGGCCCGGCCGACAATTACGCTCATGGCGTAATTGAGGTAAGAATCCTTTACTTCATCTTCAATATAAACCGGGACTATTTTTTCGTTTTGGGTATACACTTGTAATCTATCCTTTGTTAAATATCAAGGTTTTTAACTTGATGAGCATGCTCTTCAATAAACTGGCGGCGCGGCTCTACCTCATCCCCCATTAATACTGTAAACATACGGTCTGTTTCTACGGCATCTTCCAAGGCCACCTTTAACATTGTGCGCTTAGCCGGATCCATAGTCGTCTCCCAGAGCTGCTGGGGATTCATCTCTCCTAAACCTTTATATCTCTGGATATGCATCCCCTTAGCTGCCGCTTCTTTAATATATGCCAAAACTTCTTTCAGGGAGAAGAGATCTTTCTGTTCTTTTTCGTGAACAATGCGATATAGGGGCC
>JAQTUD010000031.1 GCA_028710405.1 Candidatus Omnitrophota bacterium | reverse complement strand
AAACTACTTCTTCGCCATTGTAGAAGACAGTTACAAAGTCCTCTACTTCGCTTTCATGGCTTAATATATAGGTAAAGCCGGTTTCATTACCGCGGTTGTATACTTCCTCTTCGGGTTCGGCTGAAGGCGTAAAGGTGGCCGCGGCGGTATTGGTGGATTCGGTGGCGGCCTGTGTGGTTACCACAGCTTTAGCGGGTGCGGTATTGGTCTCTTGGGCGGCTCCTGTCCAATAGGCGTATTCTTGTTCAGCCATAGTCCTCTGATCGGGTTCTGCCAATATATCGCTGAATAATTTCATCTTTGCTTCTATCTCTCGGATCAGCTTCCTGACCCATTCTGCTTCCGCGCTATTGCGGTTATTTCCTTCATAAACTCCTAGAACCTGCTGATGCCAATTAAGAGCATTCTGCAGAAATTCTAATTCTTGAGCTGCTGATTCTCTTAATTCATATAATTTGGCGTCTAGTACGGCAATGGAATCTTCCAAATCTTTAATCTTGTACTCTAAGATAGCGATCTCTTCTGGGGAACGATCGTTCTTTTGGTAAACAACAAGCACATCTCTCTGGAAAGCCAATTCTTGCTGTTTCTTTTCTCTATCCTGCTTAAGCCCATTAATCTTTGCGACGATATCTCCGGTTTCAGCGGAAGGCATAACTACCGGGGTCGGCTGCGCAGTAGCCGCCGGTTTTTCTTCTTTGTCCGCCTGAACTTGCGGTTTAGGTTGACCCGGCATCTGAGCAGGAGCTTGCGGTTGGGCGGGAGTCTGCACAGGTACTTGAGCAGGCTCTTGAGCTGGCTTTGCTTCTATTTCTTTTAATTCGGTATCTATCGCGGCAATCGTATCCTCTAATGCCTTTATCCTTTGTTCTACCGGTGCATTTTGCTCTTCTGGATGATATTTTCTATATATATCAAGTTGCTGGCGTTGATCCGCTAATTCTCTATTGAGTGCCTCTCTTTCATCTCTAAGCCTAATGGTTTTCTGTAAGCTGGTCTCTTTAGCAAGAGCTTCCAGCTTAGCTAGTCTCTCTTTGGCCTTCGCCAGATCCGCCTCTGCCTCGGCTAATTCTTTTCTTAACCTGGCAACTTTTGCCTCTAATTCTGCAACTTTATTATCTGCGGCAGGCTTAGCTTGCTGGGCGACCGCAATAACAGACGGTTGAGCCGCAGCCAGCGCGGCCAAATCGGCAAATTCATCGCCTTCTGACAGCCAATCCATCGCCTTCTCTGCCACACAAACAAAGCTCATCCCTTCCGACTCCGCTCCGGTAACAGGCTGGAGAGGCGCCGCCGAAGCAACCTGAGTTACTGCGGTCTCCGCTGCGGTCCCGAAATAATGTTCATACCTGGCTTGTTCCGGCGTCTTAGCGACAGCAACAGTAGTCTCGGTTTCGGGTTCTTCGACAGAAACACCGGTATAATACCGATATTTCTGCTCTGCCATAGTCAGTTCAGTAGAAAATTCATTCTCCGCAGCCCATTTACGCATCATATCTAGTAATTGCGTATCTGCCTTAGCCGCCAAATCAGCCGGTAACTTTAAATCTTTAGCTGTCATAAGGTCTTTTTCAGCCAGGGGATAGTTGCCCGAATTGTAATAAATCAACCCTCTTTGATAATAAGCGGCTGCCGATTGGTCATCTAATGCTATGGCTTGGTTGAGAAGGCTTAAGGATTCTTTATTATCTCCGGCCTCACTATAGGAAACGGCTACCAACGTTAACATTTCAGCTTTTTTCTGCCTATTACCTTCTCCTGCCGGCGATAACAGATCCATCGCCTGACTAAGGTATGACTTAGCCTGGTCATCATTTCCCTTTAAGTGTGAAAGAACACCCATTTCGCAGAATAAATTGAGCTTATCGGCAGCAGTAAGGACCACGGTCCTGTCGCGAACCTGCTGGACCAGTTCAAAAGCTTCGTCAAATTTCTCTTGACCGCGTAATTCTTTTGCCTTACGGAGAAGCACGCCGGCTGCTTGGTTAGAAATTATACCCTTTTCCGCTATAATAAGTTTTCCATCCTTATTTAAAGTCACGCGGCCGCGATATAAGAAGTCATGCAAACTTGCTTTCAATAATGCTTCCATCTCCTTGGCATTAACTGATATAGCCGGAGTCTCCCTTATGGGTTTAACCGCCGCCGCGGATGGTTGGGCGCTTGATGCGACCGTTACGAAAATGCGAGTTGTAGGATCTCCGTAGCAAAGAACGTCGTCAATGTAATAATCTTTTCCGCGGAAGCAATCGGCAAGCGGTCTTCCGGACAAGAATTCCGGAATTACATGTATAAGAGAATTAAAATAGCCGTAGGCTGTTTCTGTGGTTGTATTTGGCAGGCCGGTTACCATTACTCTTATATATTGGTTCTCAAATATCATGTTACAGAAACAATCTTTGCTTACGCTCGGGTCTAACCGGTCGTTATCTAAATATGCGGACTGCCACCCGCCGGTGAAGCATCCATCAAGGAAAACCACAGGCACATTAAGGTACTTAAGGAAAGCCGCCTGGAAACTCACTGATTCCGGGTTAGCACCAAGTGCAACCGCGGAAGGATCAGCATGCCCATCGGCGCAAACCAGCATATACGACTTAGATAAGGTTGCTTCAACTTCGTTAAGAGACGGATCTTGCAGCAAGGAAACAGTGCCGAATTTACCCAGTATTTGTTTATATAACTGCTTAAGCGCCTGTGCTGAAAGGCCGTCTTGGCCGAAGAATACTTGAATATCTTCAGAATAGGCCTTGTTTCTCTCTTTGCTAAATTTCTCAAAAATAGCCCTTAGGTCTGCCACTCTCTCTTCATAACTTAATGAATGGACAGGGTAAACAAAAGATATGAATGTATCGCAGTGCTTGAATTCCGAAGTTATCTGCCTTCCTTTATAAAGTTCATAACTTTTGGTCCCACCCAAAGTTGACCAAGGTAAAGCACTCGGCATCTCTTCATAATCGCCATCAGCGCTCAACGGGGTATCTATTTCTTCCCCTACCATTACGCATGTTCTTAGCGGATGTTTACTGTATTCCTCTTCAATCTTTCTATCGATATCTTTGAAATTATTTTCCTGAGGTGTGAGCTTTATGAGTTTGGGATTCCATCCCTCTTTCCTGATTGCTTCCATGTACATTTCAATACCATCTAGAACATCCTGATTATTTACATATTGCGGCGAAACAAATATAAGCATATCAAATGCATTCGTTTCCTCTGCCTGCAGGTTATCCGCCACCGCTATCATAGCCATAAGCGCCGGTATGAAACGCGGATGGGTCCCGGATGCGACTGGCTTAGCATCCTCTATGTTTGTATCTGTTTCTTCCAGGAAGTTCTTGTCATCCGGGCCGTAGTAACCGGGGGCAAAAGCGGTGTCTTCTGTTAACCAGCGCATCCAGATCATCGGCCCTTTACGGCTGATGTAGAACCCGTTGGCTGTTATTGTCTGGCCGTCTTCAACTTCAAGGACATCGCCAAAGATATAAAGAGTTATATAGTCAGCGCCATTTATCTCTTCGCTAACATAAGAGAATCCGCTAGGTTGGTCATTGAAATAGATTACCGAGGGCCTCAAAGGATGTTCTTGTATTGCCGGAGGGTTGATCTCATCTGGCTCGGTTGTAGTTTCTTCGGCAACTACGGCGGTATTGGCGGATTCGCTGGTAACGGCTGCAGGTACATTGGTATCGGTTCCAACTTCATCGCCCATAAATTCGCCTTCGTCTGTATTGGTGGTCTCAAGGGTAAAAGGCTCAGCAGGGATCTCGCGGAAGTTATCTCCATCCATAACTCCGGGCTTGAAGGCAGTATCTTCATCAGGCAATTGCATGATAACGTAGGCGCCGTCACGGGTCAGTTTCATGCCGCCAATGATCTTAGTTTCGCCGTGATCTAAAACTACTTCTTCGCCATTGTAGAAGACAGTTACAAAGTCCTCTACTTCGCTTTCATGGCTTAATATATAGGTAAAGCCGGTTTCATTACCGCGGTTGTATACTTCCTCTTCGGGTTCGGCTGAAGGAACAAAGGCCGTCGGTTCAAGCGTAGCGGTGGCAACAGTAGGCTCAGACGTCACATCAGGCTGAACTTCAGTGGCTTCGGCCGGTTTAACGGATTCTTTGGCTGGAGCAAAGAAGTAGTCAAGAATGTCTTCCTCGGTCATAGTGGATACAGGGGGCTGCGCTGGAGTAACCGGAGTAACATCTGGTTCTTCTTGAAGGGCGCCTTTGCGTGCCTCCAATTTTTGAGCGGGAGCTTGCGGTTGCGTTTCCTGCACTTCCGGAGCAGGCGTCTGAGCTGAGCTTGACTGGTTTCTCTTTATTAATCTGGCACTAGTTATCCGGACGCCTTTTATATCCCCGTGAATCTTGGCGCCGAGGGCATAGATGTGGCTAAGGTCTGCCTTAGGGTCAAAACGTAGCGGCTGGTTATTTACGATCCGTTCTTGTTTACTGTAAACATATGTCCATTTGTTGTCGGCGAAATAAAGTTTAGCCTCGCCCCGGCCGGTAAATGTGATTTCTAAGATATAGTTGCTAAGGTCAACAGACCCGTCTTTATTTACCTTTAATCCTAATTGTTCGCCGCAGCTAGTGTTAAGGAAGAATTCGTTATGCTTGCGGCTGACTATGAACCTAGCCGGGTTAATGGTGATTACGCCCTGATTAGCCTCGGTTACCCCTCTGGCAGCCGGAGCTTGTTCTCCTTTGTCAGATTGTTTGGCCTCTTCGGGTCTGGCAATTATAGCGGGTTCGGACTCCGTTGGCTGAGTTGCACTGACTTCTGGCTCATTGGGTTCTTCTACGCCGGTATTTGCTCTCCGGAGTTCATCTTCCGCCGCAGCCAACTGCGCCCGAAGGTCATCAACCCTGGCCTGTTGCCGCGCTACTTCTTGCCGGGCTTCCTCCAAAGCGGAATTTTTCTCTTTAGTTGCCTGCGGCGCGCTGCTTTCAAGAGAGGCCGTCTGGACCGGCGCTTTTGCGGCATCTTTCAATATAGCCGGCTCACTAGAAGTATCAGCATCTTCAAGATCGTCCTGATCCGCAGACTCGGCCGTAGCAACTGCTAAAGCAGCCGGTTCATTGGCATCGTTACGTGAACGAGCCGGTGCGGCTGCCGCTGTATCGGGCAAGGCTGGCTCATCATCCACCGGCTCTGCCGTGGCAACTATTGCTGCAGGAGTCTCATTCTGCGCTTCGGGTTGAGATTGGGCAGGTTGGCTGGCTACCACAGTGGCGGTTGCCAATTCCAGCCCCTTTACTTGCGCATTTTGTAAAGTATTTAACTGGCAGAATTCATACGGTGAAACGGTAAACCGGGTATTATCAAATTGAGGTTCTGCTTTGACGATCTCCTTCCAGCCAAGCATCCCTCTGGTTAATCTTAAATTTCCATAAGGAACAAAATCTTTATTTTCTTTCCCGAGAGGTATAAGGTTCTGGGGGCCTCCGATATCATCAATTATGCCTTGTCCGATCTCGCTGGCAAAGAAATTTAACTTAAAACCCCTGGCCTGATAATCCAACTGGCCGGTCGCTCTTAATCTTCCCATAACTTCAGGGGCGCGTAAATTAAACGGCGCCTTCAATGCCGCAAGCCAATTTGTCCGGCGCGCGGCCCGGCCTCCGTTTAATGCTGCTTCTTTTAACGCTATATGGCGCTGCAGGTAAACGAATCTGGGGATTCTTACTTGAGCTCCCAGATGCTCACGTAAGACCTTTTCAATAGTATTATTGGTTGTGCCGGTAACCCGTAATTTCTCCTGGCGGTTTGTCGCCGGATTAGTAAACCTTACAGTATAAGTCTCGCCTACGTCAAGACTAAGATGATGATAGGCCAAAGCATCAACAGCCTGCCGAGCCTTTTGTTCGTCCATGCCTTTTCCGTAAGTAAGTATCCTGACCAGAAGGTCAGCTGCGTCATCCGCGTTCTTAATATCTCTTCCGCCGACACCGTATTTTAGGGCAGACCAGAAGAGCGCACGATTCACTAGCGCTTCTTCCATCTTTGCCGGAGTATAAGGGTAACCGTATGATAAGATCCAGTTGTTCCATTGTTCCGGAGTAAACGGCAGGTTACTCAGGCCTATTGCCGCGAATAATTCGCGGCAGGATTTATTTGCCCGGGCAAAATACCATTGATTAAATTCTTCGCTGTTTGCGGCGGCGCGTAGGTCAGCTTCGGATATTTTGCCCGCCGTCACTTTCTTAGCTTCCTGCAAATACCTTCTGACCAGCGCGCGGCTTGCCTGATAACGGCCAATGCTATTCCCTTCCTTAATAAAGTTGAGATAACCGTCAACCAATCTATTGATTATCCCGCTGCGCCCGGTTTCCATATGCCGCGTGAATCTCTCCCAGTAAGGCAGTAATTTCTCTACGGCGGCATCGGTGCGCTTGCACGAAGCATCTGCATCTCCGGAGAATACACCCCATTGAATATGAAAATGCCCGTCTGGATATCCACTCACATAAGCGCGATCGCCTACTGCCTGTTTTATCACTTCACCCGGATTTGCCAGTCCGGAAGGCTTTACATCCACGGCGTTAGAGAAGTATATAGATCTACCTTGCACCTGGACAATATCAAAATGCCTGGTGTCGGCCAAAGAATCAGTCTCTCTATAATGACGTCTGGCTGCATATTTGGGACCCTGGACTCCGCCGGTAAAGCCGTAACCGTTATTCCCGTCTCCGGCATGCCTAACTGCCAGTACCGCGTCTTCCACAATAGCCATAAACTTGGCATTATAAGCGATGTAATCCGGAGCTAATGCATCGTATTGCTCTTGCGTAATCTTTTTGGCCAGCAGATCCTGCCGAGCTTCATTGATATCCTGATAGAGGATGACAGTAGAAGAAACCAATTTTCCGTCTCTCTCTACCAGTATATAATCGTTAGCGTCACGAGGCGCGACTATCACAGGATAGGTCTGGCCGCCTTCGGTTACATTGAAGGTTACAATACCTTTACCTCCCACACCCAAGCCGAGCTCTTGGGGAGTGACGAATTCCATCGCTTGAGCGGGATATTGGTTCAGATATTTAGCCGCCATTGCCTGGAAGTTAGCGGTTCTGGGTGCGGCTGTCGCGGCAGCCTGCGCAGCTTTTTCTTCCTGCATATTCTTTCTGATTAATCTCCTGACCAGATCAATGCGTGGATCCTGCAGATTCTTCTGTAATGCTGTCTGAGACATGCCGAGCGTCTGGGTGATAGTTGCGATGCTTTGTATCTGGTAAGAACTTTCCTGCTGCGCCATTGCTACACCGCTGACCATTCCCACCCCCAGGACTGCGCCGGTTGCCATTGTTGTCTTCTTAGAGTTGAATATGGCCGTGAAGCCGATCACTGCCACCGCTACGATCGCAATGGCTATAGATGTAGTAGTTATGCCTTCTAATAGCTGGAGCGCATAATCGCGGTTCGCCAAGAGCCTGGCCAGGAATACGCTGCCGCCGAGGACAATGCTTGCGGTAATAACGTTGGCCCTGAGGGCATGCAAAGCCACTCCGCCGTGTGCCCTTAAATTACCCAGGTTAAGCGCCGCCTCTAATTTCTCCAAAACACCCTTCTTAAAGGCCATACCATCATTTGCGACTGTTTCTTCGGTTAACCGGCGAGCGCGGTTTATACCGACGATAAGTTTAATTAAGGCAAAAATGGAAATAGGCATGAGGACGATCGTGGTCATCTGGACTGCCGGCCAAATATTAGCATAGATAGCGCCGGATACAGACGTAGATAAGCCCTTATCCATCAGAAACGCGAAAAGCGCGGCCAGGGCGCTGCTCCCCAGTATGCCTGAGATAACCGCCGGGTTTTCAATATTAGCCCTTCCGTTTAAGCGCTGATTGATGCGTCCGGATAAAATAACCACTGCACAGGCAAATATCGCGCCCAGCGCGACCGCGGCAACTGTAAAACCGATTAAACCTGAGCCGATAGCGGATATGCCGGCTGCCTGCAAACCATACATTACGCCCAGATTAGCCGCCATACCCATACCTAAATAATATGTGGTGCTCTGGAAGGCGCTTTGCGGCATAGCCATTCTATGTTTACGGTCATACGCCTTAAATCCGGTATCAAGCAGGGTCAATACTGCCAGCACAAAAGCGATAAGCGCGAACAAGACCGCTGTAGCCAAGGTCACGATATTAGTTGCGCCATCCAAGATATAAAGGCCAAAGAGTAATAAGGCGGCTCCGCTATTTGCGTAAGCCACGATCGGATAAATAGCTTTCTTATAGAGGAAACGGGTAAAGGCGGAAATAGTGTGGCCGTTGGTATTTACATCAAAGGTGCTGTCGCTCCAGCGCTGTTCGCTTCTGTCTTTAGCCAAAGCGGGCAGGACCAGATTACGGTTGACAAATAAAGAAACCAACGTCGTAAGCACAAATATTAATACCAAAGTGGTGCTGCCAAGGAGGCCTAATTTAGCAACCGCCTGAGGCAGGACCCCGTGAGCCGTACCAGCCTTAAGCATATTAAATGAAATAAAATTGAGTCTATAGGCGGCATAAGTTAAAGCGATGGAAAGGGCGACAACGGCAACCCTGGTAAGTGCCTTTGCGTGGCGGCCGATAATAGATTTTACTCTTGTTCCAGAAGAAGAGCCACCCCCAAGGTCCAGGTCATCCAGGTTTTTACCGGCATCATTTAACATATAAAGGAAAGCCGTGCCTTCGGTACTGCGCATAAAATCTTCGGAATAACGCTTTACCTCGGCCATATATTGCGAATCCACCGGATACTGCACCATACCTTGATAATCACGGTAGCTATAGCCGAATCTGTTCATTAATTGATGCCTGGCTTCGTCGCTGCGCGCGATAAACTCTACCCAATAAGTATCCAGTAAATCCAGAGCTACTTTTTGATAACGTGCCGTCTCGCTGGCGTTTAATTCAGTACCGATTACTTTAGCCATCGCGCGGATCAGCGCGCCGCTGACGATATCGGCTTTTAAGCCCTTGCGTCTCTGCCAGGCGAGTGCCGCCATCTCTTCAATCTCCGCCCTTCTTACAGTCTGCTGCAGCTGCGCGTCGTTGATAATATCACGTAGCTTCTGGATTACATCTTTAGCCTTACGTTGCGCGCGGTGGTTACCTCTGGCGGCCCTTCTTAAAATACCCATACTTGAAGAAATATTCTCTTTTCCATAAAGCCTGACCACTCGGTCCTTTAATGAACCGAAAATAATGAACGCGCCGGGTTCACCGCGTCTTGCCGCACGGCGCATTAACTGCACTTCTGTTTTTTCCGAATCCAGCAGCCCGAATTCAATTACCGTCAAACCACCGTTGGCGATCGCTTCATCCACCAGCTTGATATCAATACCGGTGTTACCTACCGCGGTAACGATAGTAACACTGCCCGGCATACCTGCCCTGCCAATGATGGCCTTTCTTTGTGCCGCATTCGTGCGCGCATCCATTGCTTCCAAGTGCACATTGACGCCGATATTCGCCAAGGCCGTGCGGACTCTTTCTACCCAATTAATATCTTCTACTCTGACCAGAACCGGTTCGCGGGAAGCGATGCTTTCCACAGTTGATGCTAATCCCGCCAGATCAGGCTCTTCTGACATCCGGATAAAATCTTCCGCCCTGATCGCCGGGGCTTCTGTTTCTACGACTACCTTACACTCCATCTGGAGCGCTTCCGCTCTTTGGGCGTCCAGGGTACCGGTTACCGCTGAAAATCCGGCCACGACATCTCTATCACTTAAGAAACCGGAAAGCATTACCGAAACTACGGTTTGTCCGTCTACAAAAGGCCGATAGCCATATTTGGCGCGGATCGCCTGATGCATGCCGTGCGAAAGCGTTTCTTTACCTTCTTCACCGCTCTCTCTTAAATTCCTTATCTCTTCGCCTTCGGCAGCGCCAGGATTATGGCGATAATCTACGTTCTCTCCATAACAGAACCAGGCGCTCAATGCCGTATCCACAAAATCCTGCGCGTTCGCCAGTTGTTTCAATAAATATGATCCCTTGATCTGGTTCCCGACAAATACTTTTCCTAAAGTCCTAAGGGTAACCTTCTTGGCTAATACATCCGCCTTATGATAAACGCTCTCCAGTTTCCCTCCGGTTAGGTCAAATAACGCCCTGGCTACGACGTTTGCCTCAGCCAGGACTTCGGAATATCTCTTTGCCATATTGGCGATAACAAAAGGATTGCCTAAGCGATCGCCTAACAAGGTCAAATGGGCTTCATCAAGGAAGATCCACCACTTACGATTAATCAGTGCCAGCTCATCATCTGTTCTTGATAAATTTTCATACAGGTAGGTATGCACCGTGTCTTCTACGATACTATATACTAAATGGGCATTACGATAGACTTCAGCCATAGAAACCTGTCTCGATGTCCCGTCGGCATTGTAGATTTTCCCGCTCTTATCTCTCATATCAACCAAGCCAACTTTAAAGCTGGGGTCAACCCTACCCATTAATTCCGCGACTTTATGCTCATTGAAGGCGTCTTCCACCAGGCCGAAGCCAGAAGTGAATATTAAGGAAGGCGTACCAGTAGTCTTATATTTCAACCAGGCTGCCAGCGCTAAGAGGTAAGTCTTACCCTTGGAACAGGCCAGTTCCGAAACTCTCCTTGTGCCTTGAATCCATTCTGCTACCTCTTTTTGCCCGGCAAAGATATTCTCAAAACTATCCCCGGCAGTATTACCTTCCGCGTCAATAACGCCATTCTCTTCCAAGTGCTGGCGTAAGGCGGATCTAAACTGCGCGGTTAAAGCTTCTGTCTTAGGATCAGTTATTCTTCTCTGCGTCGGCCGGATCTCGGCTCTATATGCCCCGTATTCACCGGCTCCGTTCTGGTGGGCGATTTCGTGGCGGATAATGGCAAGCTGCGTTCTCATTGCAAATGTCGCAAGGCGGTCAAATACACCTTCTCTTACCCAGATTGTCGCCGGACGTCCATCAACAGTCAAAGTGTAGGCGACATAATTCTTGTTTTGCGGGTTATAAGAATAGGCGATGGCGCTAAATAATGCCATTGGCGGCCCAAGGATTAAACCGTGCTCCTTAATAAACGCCCTAAAGATATCTACGCCCTGGCGGGTTAATTTTAAGCCACCCCTGCCTAAGAAAGGCACCGCATAGATAAATGAACCGACTGCCGATGCTTTGCCGTTCACCTGATTGCTATCTGAAGCCGGCGCTAATATTGTGTGTACTGTAGCTCTCTCTTCATCCGTTAAGCCGCTATTCCTGTCTGCCCACTGATTTAATTCTGTTCTAAGCTGTGCTTCGTTTATCCGTCCGGCCTTGAATTTCTCCCACAGGTCTCCCAATCTCTTATCTTCGGTATTGTCTGCGCGCTCGGCAACCACATCTTCAGAAGGCACGGTAGGTTTCTCCGGAGAAGAAAGTAGCCACAGAGAGGCTGATCCTGCCAGAAGTAATAGTGAAGAAACCAGCGCCCTTTTCTTACCCCAGAAAGCCGCAAAAGTATAGCTGACCAGGCCGTATAGGATGGACGCAGCCAGGGCTAATAAGAAAATGCCTCTCGTAGTCGCATAAACTACAGGAATATAGTGCAAGAACAAGCTGAAGGCGATGAATAAAACGAACGGAAGTATAAATCTGACCGCAAATTTTACCGGATGCGTAGGCTTGATTTTGCTTAAGCCAAGGGCCGTGGCGATGACCGTCGCCGTATCGGTTATATTTGTGACTTCTATCCTTGTGGATTCTTCCTTCTTGATCTTTCCACTATGCTCTATCTCTTCGGCCTTCTGGTGGGCGAGATCTACGAACCTATCCTTTATCCCGTAATATTTTCTGGCCAGGTATTCGCCGATCTCATGGTCTAATTTATCAAAGCCTTCATCCAGGGCGATCACCAGTTCTCCGTTGGATCTTTCCAGTAAAGCGCCCTGCAGCTGGAGACCGTTACCACGTTCTGTCTTTAATGTGCCGTTCTTAAAATGGAATACCCTGATCCCGGTATATTTGACACCTCCCCAGGTAAGATCTATTAATGTGATATAGTCTGCCTGGGAGAGATCGACGGTCTGGCCAATGCCTGTGTTCTCTGCGCCGGCGCGAACCCTGCCGTATTTAATCCCAAGTATGGGTGTTGGTGCCGTATGCCTGCCAGCCGGAACAACAGCATAGGCAGGTCGATTGCCCAAGAGCTTCTCTACTGTTCTATCCGCAGCCGCTGTAACTCTTTCTGTTTTGTCTGATATGGCCCGGATAAAGACATTCCACAGGAATACGCGGTATTCCCAGATAAGCGACAATGTCTGGACGATTT
>JAQTUD010000102.1 GCA_028710405.1 Candidatus Omnitrophota bacterium | reverse complement strand
TACACGACGCTCTTCCGATCTCTCCCTGAATGCCCTGGCTGGGGTAGCCCTGGCGGGGGAGGAGAAAGGCCTCTCTTTTATACTGCCGGAAATCCAGATCAAGAAATCCATACGGGATAAAACCAGGGAATTGATCATCGTCGGCAGTTTTACCGTCTATATCCTTTTTCTCTCCTGCGCTATATTCCTGGGTAAGATCTACAACCAGCAGGCTTACTTAAGGCGCCTGACCCAGAATTACGGCCGCATAGAGCGCCAGATGGGCGACCTGATGGAGCAATCAAAGAAGATAAGGTTCATTAAGGATTATCTGAGCCAGCGCCGCCTCCCTATGCTTGCTATATCCCAATTGCAGCGGATGGTACCTGACAATATGCTGGTTAATTTTATGTCCATAAGCCAGGATTACGCCATTACCCTGCGCGGCCAGGCGGTTGACCTGGCGGATGTCTTTAAATTTATCGCCAATCTTGAGAAATCAAATTATTTTTATGATATCAAGACCAAAAATACCCGTAAGAAGAAGGTAAAAAACGAAGAGGTCACCGATTTTGAGCTGGCTATCAAGTTAAGAGAAAAATGAAACTAGACAAGAGACAGAAAATATTGATCGCTTTTGCCGCCGCAGTGATATTGATTTTCTTCGCGCAGAAGGTGGTCTTTACCGGATTTGTCGCTAAACTAAACAGATTAAACAGCCAGATAAAACTGGAAGAGGAGAAATTAAAAAGGGGCCTGGCGGTTCAGAAGGGCAAGGACAAGGTTACCCGGGATTATAAAAAATATTCCCCTTACCTGGGAGATAATATCCCCGAGAAGGAATTATCAGCCGTATTTTTAAATGAGGTAGAAAATATAAGCAAGATATCGGGGGTCTCCCTGGTAAGCCTGAATCCTACTAACGACCTGGAGGTCACCAAAGATTTTAAGAGGCTGAAGGCGGATTTCCGCCTGGATACGGATATGGAGAGCCTGTTTATGTTTTTAGATAAGGTGCAGGAGAGCAAATTGTTGATGAAGATAGACAAGATCTCTTTGGCGGCCAGGGACGAAGAATCCGGAGTGATCAGGGTAGAGGCCTCAATAAGTATGATCGTTCCTTTATAAGATGAGAAAAAAAGGAATGACCCTGGTGGAATTGATGATAGCGGTCTCTATCCTGGCGATAGGGATTGTGGCGGTATTGCGCTCTTTTATCACCTGTGCCACGGCGTTTAGCGCCGCGAATTATTCTATCCTGGCATTAAGTAATCTTTCTTCACAGATGTCCGCCTTGGAAGTCAGGGCGCTGGAGGAGGCGGGCCTGAGCGCTGAAAGCCAGGATGAGGAACTCCAGATGGATAGCCGAGCGGCCAAAATGGAGACGCGGATAACCCCGTTGGAAGGGGGCGAAGATCTAATGCAGGCTGGTGTGGTTATATCTTGGCTGCAGGATAATAAAGAGGCCTCCAGGTCGTTGTTTACTTACCTGAAAAAGAAAAAAGATGAAACCCCTTAAGATCAAGAAGGGATTTACCCTGGTTGAGATGATGATGGTGGCCTGTATTTTTTCTATTATTGCCGCCGCCATAGGCGCCAGCCTTGCTTCAGGGTTAAGTTTATGGGGACGCTTCAAAGGTGGCGACGCCAAGATGGAAGCCCTTATCGGGTTTGAGAAGATAGCCAAAGACCTGCGCCAGAGTTTAAATCTGCCTGATATCGGATTTGAGGGCGGGCCTTCAGAAGTCTCTTTTCCTCTCCTGGAAGGGAACATGATCGCCAAGATCACCTATAGATTCGATCCCGAGAAGAAGACGGTTTTCAGGGAGCGCGTATATTTGAAAGATATTATGTCTCCGGAGGCTAAGGAGGAACTGGAGCGCACAGAGAAGGAATTTTTTTATCCGGAGGAGTTTTCTTTAGAGTATCTTTCTTACGTCCTGGTCGCTAAAAGTTATACCTGGCAGAAGAAATGGACAAAGGCAGAAGGGATATTCTCTGCCGTGAGGATCAAGGCTAAATTTGGAAATGAAGAATTGGAGAAGACAGTCCTCATCCCGGTTTCGTAATAGCGGCAGCGTGTTGGTTTATGTTATCTGGGCGCTGGCGTTTTTTTCTGTTTTGAGTTTAGGGCTCTACGGCGTAGTCCTTGCCAAGATACAGTTGGCGAACAGGTTAGAAGCCCAGGCCACAGGCTATTATTTGGCCCGTGCCGCGGTGGCTTACGCCAGGCAGCAGATAGCCGCGGATAAGACCGTGCCCGATTCTTTATATGAATTCAGCCCCCGGAAAGAGATGGAGTTGGGAGAGGGCGGGTTTACTTATGCGATAGTAGACCAGGAGAGCAAGATCAATATTAATACCGCCTCTCTGGACGTTATTGCCCGTCTGCCGGGGCTGGACCCGGAGTCCGCCGGATTAATCTTTCATTCCGGCCTCAAGCCTTTCTCGGTGAAAGAAGAGCTCCTATTGATAGAGGGGATAAAAGAAGAGGCTTTTGAGGCCTTTAAGGATTTTATTACCATATATTCCAGCGGGCAGGTAAATATCAATACCGCCCCTGTTGCCGTATTGTGTGCCCTGGGGTTGGATGAGGGCCTGGCGGAGGATATCATCAGGTTCCGCGCGGGCGCGGACGCCAAAGAGGCTACCGAGGATGACGTGGTTTTTGAGAACGCAAGTGAGATCGTGACTAAATTGCAAGAATATGCCTCTATCTCCGGATCTGAGATAACCAGTTTACTCAACCTCACGCAGTTGGGCCTGCTCTCTGTGGAGTCTAAAAGTTTCTCCGTGGCGGTAGAAACAAAAATACGTAGCCGGCCGGCCCTGAAAGTGGCAGCCGATATTGATGAGAAAGGAATAAAAGAATGGAAGGAGTGGTAGGCTTATGAAAAACAAAGGTTTTACTCTAATAGAGCTTATGCTCGTAGTCATCATTATCAGCGTCCTGGCGGCGATGGTCATCCCGCGCTTGGCCGGCAGGTCTGAGGAGGCCCGCTCCGGGGTGGCAAAGGCAGACATTGAAGTATATATCGCCACTGCCCTGAAGCTGTATGAGATGGATAATGGGGCCTTTCCTGCTACCGGAGAAGGCCTGGATGCCCTTTTAAGC
>JAQTUD010000101.1 GCA_028710405.1 Candidatus Omnitrophota bacterium | reverse complement strand
CTTCCGACCTGATACCTGAAATACATAAAGAGAAAGATCTGAAACGCTCTACCCTGGCTTTTGTGGCGTTCTTGCTGGGTATAGCGTTTATGTCCTTAGCCAAATTTCTGCTGCCGGAATAACGATGGTTTCTCCCGCCGTTAAAAAATAATAATATGCAAAAGGTAGGACAATTGAAACATATATCTTTAGCGCAGATGAAAGAGAATAGGAAGGGCAAGGTCGCCGAGGTCTTAGGTGGGCCGGGCCTGCAGAATAAATTTATGAGTATGGGGATATATAAGGGAAGAGAGATCACTAAGATCAGCCATTTTGCCATGAAAGGGGCGGTGGCGATAAGGGTGGGCAGGTCTGTCGTCGCCTTAGGGCACGGGATGGCGGCTAAAATAATGTTAGAGGCGTAATGTTAAAGAAAATTTTCCTCATCGGTAACCCTAACGTCGGCAAGAGCGTGGTTTTTTCGCGCCTGACCGGAGTGCGGGTTATCTCTTCAAATTATCCCGGAACCACCGTCGAGATAACCAAGGGTTATTTGGATGTAGGAGGAGAGCGCCTGGAGGTGGTGGACCTGCCCGGGGCGTATTCATTAGAGCCATCGTCCAAGGCCGAAGAGATAGCGGTATCTTTGCTCAAGGAGTATCCTAAAGATGATTCTGTGGTGATAAATATCATTGACTCTACTAACTTAGAGAGGAATCTTTATCTGACCCTGCAGCTGATAGAAGAGGGCTTTTCGGTAATCGCCTGCCTGAATATGTGCGATGATACTAAGCATCGCGGAATAGATATTAATATCACGAAATTAGAAGAGCTTTTAGGAGTGCCGGTAGTCTCCACCTGCGCGGTTACTGGTTTAGGAATAAAGTTATTAGTCCAGAGAATAAAAGAGGGCAAGTCTTCTGTCAGGAATAGGCCTACCCACCAAGAGCGCTGGCTGCAGATCGGAAAGATCATAGAGTCAACCCAGCGCCTGACTCACCGCCATCATACTTTCAGGGAGCTGTTGGAAGATATTTCAGTCAGGCCATTCAGCGGGATGCTCCTGGCCGCGGGAGTGATCTTTGTTTCATTTAAAGTAGTACGTTTTATCGGAGAAACTCTGATCAGTAAAATATTTGACCCGCTATTCTTTAATTTTTATCAGCCGCTACTGGATAAGATAAGCCCCGTCTTAAGCGGCAACCACTTCCTATATCACTTGTTCATCGGAGACCTGATCAACGCAAAGATAGATTTTAAACAATCTTTAGGCCTGTTGACTACCGCCCCCTATATTGAGTTTGCCATGGTCCTGCCGTATATTATTTCTTTCTATCTGGTTTTGTCTATCCTGGAGGATACGGGTTTTCTGCCGCGGCTGGCGATGCTGCTGGACAGCCTGATGCACCGTATCGGCCTGCACGGTTTCTCAATTATACCGGTGTTGCTGGGTTTTGGCTGCAACGTACCGGGAATTTTAGCTACCCGCGTCCTGGAATCCCGGAGGGAACGCTTTATCGCCGCCACTCTTATTTCTATCGGTGTCCCTTGCGTGCCGTTGCAGGCGATGATCTTCGGATTATTGGGGAAATTCGGCGGATTTTATGTCGGCGGAGTATACCTGGTCTTATTTTCTATCTGGCTGATACTGGGCATATTGTTAAACCGTATTCTAAAAGGTTTCAGCCCGGAGTTTTTGCTGGAGATACCCCCGTATCGTTTCCCGCCTCTGGTGATCTTATTCCAGAAATTATTCCTGCGCGTAAAAGGCTTCATCTGGGAGGCGATGCCGATAGTTTTTCTGGGTGTCTTGATAATAAACACGATGATGTATTTTAAATTATTTGACCTGGCCACCGGTATTATTTCTCCGGTGATACGAGGCTTATTCGGCCTGCCTAAAGAAGCGGTGGTCGCATTAGTTGTGGGGTTCTTCAGGAAGGATGTGGCAGTAGGGTTACTGATGCCCCTTGCCCTTACTGCCAAACAGCTCTTTATTGCCGCGGTGCTCTTAAGCATATCTTTCCCCTGTATCGCCACTTTTACCACTCTTTTTAAAGAATTGGGCCTGCGTGATTTAATAAAGGCTACCCTGATCATGATCATTACCGGCTTAATAGTGGGGACTATTCTTAATTTCGGGATATTACGATGATAAAGGCGGTTGCGCTTATCTCCGGTGGGTTAGATAGTATCCTGGCGGCAAAGGTAGTCCAAGAACAGGGGGTAGAGGTCCTGCCTGTGTATTTTAAAATTCCTTTCTGTAAAAATACCCCCCGGCAATTGACTGATAGTGGTTTGGATAAGGAATTACAGGTAGTTGATGCCGGAGAGGATATTTTAAAATTACTACGGAAACCCGCGCATGGCTTTGGCGCGAATATGAACCCCTGCATAGATTGCAAGATCCTGATGCTAACTAAGGCCAGGGAGTTGATGCGCCAGCAGGGCGCGTCTTTTGTGATTACCGGAGAGGTCCTGGGGCAGCGCCCGATGTCGCAGAATAGGCGCGCCTTAGAGGCTATTGAAAAAGAGAGCGGGCTGGAGGGGTTGTTATTACGGCCGCTCTGCGCAAAATTCCTACCGGAGACAACCCCGGAAAAACAAGGTTGGCTTAAGCGCGATAAATTATTTGATTTTAACGGCCGCAGCCGCAAGCCGCAGATAGAGTTGGCGAGAAAATTGAATATTCAAGAATACAGCCAGCCTGCCGGAGGGTGCCTGTTGACCGACCCGCAGTTTTCCCGTCGGCTAAAGGATCTGATGGCGCATAAAGAGTTGAACGCGGATAATACCGAGTTGCTCAAACTCGGCAGGCATTTCAGGTTATCTCCACAGGCGAAACTCATTATCGGCAGAAATGAATTAGAGAATGGGAAGTTAATGGAGCTGGCGCGCGTAGAAGATTACCTGTTTATGCCGGTTGCCGAGATAGCCGGGCCGGTGTCTTTGGGCAGGGGCGTATTTGATGATGAGGCGCTGGAGATCTCCCGCGGTATCACCGCCCGTTACTGTGACCTGGAGGGGAAGACAGAAGTGGATTTAGTCTGCCGTTATCAAGACAAGGAAGAGGTTTTAAAAAGTCTACCTCTGTCCGAAGAGAAGCTTAAAAGTCTAAA
>JAQTUD010000100.1 GCA_028710405.1 Candidatus Omnitrophota bacterium | reverse complement strand
GGGCCGACGATCTTGACCACAAGAATATTACCGTTCTTGTCATATTCGGTGATCCTGTGGCTGCCGGCAGGGACTTGAACCGTAACATTACCTAAAGTCTCTTTTCCTCTTGCTGGTTTGCTTTCAGCCAAGACAGCTTCTATTGTAAATGTCCCATCGTTATTAATCCTGCCCTTGACAAAAAGATCAGCCTCGGCCGCCCCGCGCGTAGTCCTCCAGTAACCAGTCACATTTTTATTTCCCAGATTGACCTCCGGTATATAAATATCGCCGTTAATATCCAATAATCCAGTCGCCCGGGCGATCGTCTGCGCATCCTTAATAATGCTCATCTCTATTTCGCGCGCGCCTTTATCGTAGGCGTCTCTTGTAAGCGAACCTCTCTCATATATGAACACCCTGGATAAACCGCCTTCCTCTATCTCTATCAGCCGCAACCAGTCACTATTAAACCTTTCTATCTTCTGGAGCTTCCCACTCTTCCAGGTAGTTATAGTATAGTGGCCGCTATGTTTATTCTTTGTAATGAATTTATATTCCTGCTCGGCGCCCGTGCCCCTTACTGAAACCTGAGAACCGTCTTTGGCTGTAATTGTAACTTCTATCAGATTTCCTTCGCCGTCAAAATGTATTGCCGCCAGGCCGAAATACTTGCCCTTATACATCAGCTCCCGATAGATATACAGGTCCTTACCGTCGGCAGTGCGAGAGGATAACATCACCGGACGGCCATAATTCTTTTCGTAAACCGTACCCCAGAGCACAAACTGTTTCAACCTGTTATCCCATTTAAGATTCTTTATGTATTGTGGATGGTTGAATAGCCATTTCACCAGGTTCTCTTTGGATAACTGTGATGCCGCTGCTTCCTGCGGGTCAAGGAAAGGCTCGGCTATAAAAGAATTCCGTCCCCAGGCCGCTCTAAAGAAAGAGTTCGGATCAGCCAAGAGACGATAATAATTGGGATAGAATATTAAAGCATTGAATAGATCCCTGCTTACTTCTTGGCCTATTTCTAAGCTACCCATCAGCGTTCCGACGTTGGCCGAAGACATATCTTTAAGGGCATAGTAGGTCGGATCAACAATCAGATTACCGGTAGTATTATTGGCACCAACTTGCCTGCCTATACCTAAGAGTGTATCTACTCCGGAAGTAGCCCATTTCATATCCTTAGGCGCTCCGCCGCTAAAGCTCCAATAATAGAGGCCTTGCTTACCAAAAGGCCAGACAATATTGACGGTGAATTTCAATAAGCCTTCTATAAAACCCTTATCCTTAGGATTACCGGGCTCATACGGGAATTCTCTACCCGAAGCTGGCCCCATCTGTGTAACTACGATACGCTTGCCAATACCGTGATTAAACTTAAAGTAGGACACGTCAAAGCCCGCGTGCCAGTTGTAATTGGTAATAATGGGAGATTCGGGAGTCTCCTGCCTGAATTGTTTATAATTAGTTCCTATTCCGGCAACGCCGATCTCCCACTGTCCTAAATAAACCGGTACAGTTGCGCGCAGGGATTCTTCCGGAGACTCCCAAAACGACGTATATGCGCCTGTGCCTGTGCCAGGCTCCGGCATATCAAATTCGCTCCTGAACAGCGTAGGAACTCCCAGGCCCCACTGTCCCAGGGTCACTTCGCCTGTTGCCATCGCCTGTTGTCTTGCTTTTGCTTCTTCTATTGTCTCAAGGATCCTGTCAAAATTCTCATTGCTTATAGCTTCTCCGGTCCCATCCATTATCGCGAAAGCGATCCAAGCCGGAAGATATAAGCCTGAGAACATCCGGCCGCCCTTATATATGACACCGACAACATCTTTGGCCTCTTTGTTTATTTTTTCTTTCTGCGCCGCGTAAACCGGGTCAAAATCAAAAGCCTTTTCATACTCCCGGGTGGCCTCCTTATATCTATGCTGGAGATAATAAATATTTCCGTTGTTATGATGTGTCCTGATAAGCTGGATATCTAACTGATCCTCTGGCCTGGCCCGGGTAAGCGCCTCGTCAATAAGCCACTTCTCTGTGGTAGCTAATTTCTGCTCTGCTTGTGCTAGATTTTCGCATCTCATTATACAGGCGAGAACCTCGTTTATCCCGCCCACAGCTTGATCCACAACATGAAGAGGCAAAACAATCACCTTCCCGGCCACGGTAAAGATATTTTCCCTTTTATTGGCATCCGGGGTTTTTCCCCGATAAGGCGTAATAGGATTCCACTGCTCAATATGTCTTTGCCACATATCTACTTCAAGGGTCTGCCTGTAATTTAGCGTAAGCCTTGGGATGAGTAATTCCACTCTTCCAATTTCGGAAGATTCTGTCGCCGTAGCAGGTTGAGGCGTAACTGCCTGAGACGCTGTCTTGGTGCCTTTTGCCTGCGCATCGGCCTTAGTTGGCATAGTAGGCGTAACTTCCGGAGAAGGCGTTTCAGCGGAAACCTGCGCTATCGCCTTTCCTGGCTCTAAAGCAGCAATCTCGGCCTGCTTTACCTTTATCTGCTCGTTGATGCTTGTTATCGCATCTTCAATTTTCTTTATCTCTTCTGCAGAACGATTATGTTTCTTATAAACCGCCAGGAGATCTTCCTGAAAAGCCTTCTCTTTCTGCAATTGGGCTAATTCCTGCTGTAATTCTTTTATTCTTTGGGCGCGCTTGGCCTGTTCAGCCAATCTTCGCGCCTGTTCAGCTTGTTCGGCCTGTAATCTTCTCGCGCGTTCGGCTTCTTGGGCTTGTAATCTCTTAGCGTCTTCTGCCTGCTTGGTTTGTATTTTAGCTTCTAAGGTGGGTATGGATTGCCTTAATTGCGCGGCTTTACTCACCATCTCTTCCGGAGCGGCACGGTTAAATCTCTTATATCCTTCCAAAAGATTGTCAATTGAAGCCAAAAGTTCTTTCTGGAAGGATAATTCGGTTTCGTCTTGGTCTATTAACCAGTTATTTGCCGTGCGGATAACATCGTCAATCGTCGGCCTACCCTCAGATGCTCCCAAGAAAACCATAAGCGCCGGTATGAAACGCGGATGGGTCCCGGATGCGACTGGCTTAGCATCCTCTATGTTTGTATCTGTTTCTTCCAGGAAGTTCTTGTCATCCGGGC
>JAQTUD010000099.1 GCA_028710405.1 Candidatus Omnitrophota bacterium | reverse complement strand
CTCTTTAGGGGGAGAAGCGGAGAAGGTGCAAGTAACGGGAAATATAAAATTTGACCTGGGGGCTTTGTCCTTAAAATTTGATGCTGCCGGCCTGCGCTTAACCCGCGACGAGCAATTATTGGACTGCGGCTCCACGCACCCCGGCGAAGAAGAGATCATCTTAAAGGTCTACCAGAGGATTATTAAAGAGTATCCCTGTTTAAGGCTTTTGATCGCGTCCCGCCATCCGGAAAGGGCCGTAGAGATACAGAAGATCGTGCAAAAATACGGATTTACTCCGGTAAGGACAAGCCAGTCCTCAGGGGCGACAGCCGCGCAGAAAAAGGAGGTCTTTATCCTGGATACGGTAGGAGAGCTTATCTCTTACTATGCCATAGCGGATATCGTATTTGTGGGAGGGAGCTTGGTCAAGACAGGCGGCCATAATATATTGGAGCCGGCTTCGCTGGAGAAACCGATTTTATTCGGCCCCCATATGTTTAATTTCCGCGATATCGCGGAGCTCTTCTTAAGCAGGCAGGCCGCGATAATGGTGCATACCCCTGAGGAATTAGGGGCGGCTATAATACGACTGTTAAATAATAATAAAGAGGCGCAGGCCTTAGCCGGGCGCGCCAGGGCGCTCCTCCTGGAGAATAGAGGGGCAACCCAGAGGTGTATAGAATATATCAGGAAAGCCGTTGTTTCTATACCGGGGCTATGATATTATACGCATATGGAGATTAAGGCCAGGCAGCACAATAATATTATTATATTAGACCTGTCCGGGCGCATTGATATAAATTCCGCCAACCTCGTTGAGGTTGTCGGCCAGTGCATCCGCGACGGGTATAGCGATATACTCTGTAATTTTGAAGAAGTAGAGTCCATTGATTACATGGGGATATCCGCGATAGTCATCGCTTATAAAGAAGTGGTGAATAGCCAGGGCAGGATGAGGTTCGCCAATATCCCGGCGCACCTTAAAGGCATATTCTCCATCTCCGGCCTGGACAGGGTTATAGAAAGTTACGGCACAGAGGACCTGGCGATAAACAGCTTTAAGGAAGACAAGATCATTGAAAATATCAAAAAGATGCAGTTGCGGCGCAGATTTAAGCGCCTGCCTGTTGGTATCAAGATAGAACTAAAGAATAAATACGATAAAAATGCCTCCTTTTCAAAGGTGGATATCCTGAATTTGAGCGCCGTAGGCGCCTATATATACGGATGCGAAAAACTCAAGTTAGGTGATGATGTTATCCTGCGGATGAAGCTGCCGCCTAAGCTTGAAGAGATAGAAATAGAAGCAAAGGTGGTGTGGCTGCCCGACAAACAGATCCAGCGCCAGCTGCACCCGGGCATGGGAGTGGAATTCTCCAATATCTCTACCCCTGTCCAGCAAAAGCTCCTGGAATTCATCGAAAGGAACCTTTCTTTTACCTCCACGGATTAGCTACTCCCCAAAACACCGTATCTTGTTGTGCCCGATGGACTTTTTTACCTGATAAAACTTATTGCTTAGGGGCTTTTATTGTGATATCATTATAGCTTGTGCCCATAGGATGAGCAAAATGCGCAGATATCTTTATAATTTAGCCACAGATAAGGACAGGAGGCCCGGAAGCTGTATTATCAAGCTTATTCTCCTGTCCCTCTCCGTTTTATACGGCCTGACAGTCAGGGCCTTGATTTGGTTCTATAAAGGCCGTTCCCGCCGGCTTAACTGCCGGGTGATCAGCGTAGGTAATATCACTTTGGGGGGGACGGGGAAGACCACCCTGGTAGGGTATATTGCCGGGTATTTAAAGAGCCGGGGCTATAAGGTGGCGATATTGAGCCGGGGCTATAAAAAGAGCGGTACGGGGCAGGGGGCAATGGGCGATGAGCCCTGTATGCTGTCCCGGAAATTGCCGGATATACCGGTTTTGGTTGATACTGACCGGGTCCGTTCTGCTAATTCAGCCATCCGCGATTACGCCGCAGATACAGTCATATTAGACGATGGTCTGCAGCAGTGGAGGATAAGAAAAGACCTGGAGATCGTCACCATAGATAGCCGCAATCCCTTCGGAAACAGGCGCCTCATACCGCGGGGCATCCTGCGTCAGCCGCTTTCTTCTTTGCGCTGCGCGGATATCTTTGTTTTGACCAAAACCAATCTTGCCGCAAATACGGATAGTATAAAAGAAGAATTAAGGGGGCTTAATCCCCGGGCGGCGATTATCGAGTCCGGCCACATCCCGGCGGGCTTTTATAATATTTCCGAACCGCAGGCATTATTGGATGCGGCGGTATTAAAGGGCCTGACCGTAACCTTATTCTCCGGGATAGGCGACCCGCAGTCCTTTGAGGATTTAATTTCTTCCCTGGGTATCAAGATCGGTCTGTCTTTCAGGTTTCCCGACCACTATTCTTACGCCGGGCCGGATCTGAATAAGATCGCAGCCGATTCCGAGGATAAAGGCATAAATATAATCGTTACCACGGAGAAAGACGCGGCAAGGATTGACGGGATAGGTAACTTGAAGCCCGGGATACGGATCCTGGTGTTGCGTATTGCGTTAGAAATTAAAGATGAAGAAGAATTTCACGGCAGATTACTTAGGCTGTATCCTCTTTAGATTACTGGGTTTTTTTATCAGGAGGACCTCAAAGACCGCCGTTCTTTTCTTAGGCAGAAGGTTCGGGGATTTCTTTTATTATTTTGATTATAAGCATAAGACGCTTGCTTATTCTAATATCAAGAAGGCATTGGGCGATACCCTTACGCCTCCTCAATTAAACCGGCTGACCCGTGAGTTCTACCAGACCCTGGGCCAGAATTTGGTCGAGATATTTTTTATCCCTTTAGTGAATAAGGAATATATGCGTAAATATGTACGCGTAGAGGGCCAGGAGAACATCTGGAGCGCTTTTAAGAAGGGCAAGGGGGTAATCTTTTTAGCCGTGCACGAAGGCAGCTGGGAGCTTTCTAACATTATTTCCGCGAATCTGGGATTCCCTTTTAGTATGCTGGTGCGCGACCAGGGAAAATATCCGCGCGTCCAGGAGCTGTTAAACTCGTACCGTAGCCAGCAGGGCTGCAAATTAATTCACCGGCAGGACCAGACCAGGCAATTAATCGAGGTGCTCAAAAA
>JAQTUD010000098.1 GCA_028710405.1 Candidatus Omnitrophota bacterium | reverse complement strand
CCGGAAGCCTGGCATGCCCTTCTTCCACAAAGGTATTCAGCAAAACCTCGGGGGTAGTATTGATATTTACTGCCACGATTTTGTCTTTCGGCACCATTACCTCGCTGACCATGGTATCGCCAAACTCAAAGATACGGTGCAGCATCTTTCTCTCTTCGTCGCTTAATACCCCCTCCTCCTTTCCTACCTCGATCATGGTGCGCAACTCCTCTTCGGTAATCAGGGGCGATCTTTTAGTGTGCTGAACCCCCAATAACTTCAGGAGCGTTTCGCTTATCCAAATAAATACCCGGATAACCGGATCAAGAATTCTGATCAGCGCTTCCATAAAAGGCGAGACGAACAAGGCTACCTTCTCGCTGTGTTTAGCAGCCAGAATTTTCGGGGTCACCTCGCAGAATACCAAGATAAAGGCGGCGGTGACAAAGGTAGCAACTACCGCGCCCCAGCGGTAGCCTAAAAAACCCACCAAGGCCGCAGTAATAACCGCGGACATCGCGATATTCACAAAGTTATTGCCGATCAGGATTGCCGCAATAAACTTATCGAGTTTAGTAATGAGCCGCTGGATGCTCTGGGCGTGCTTTATCCCCTTAGCCACCATATGGCGCATCCGGATCTTACTTAAACCGATTACTGCGGTTTCCGAGGCCGAAAGGAAAAAAGAAATCAGCGCCAGGATCAAAAATAATATTGCCACCACTGGCAAAGAAAAAATAACCGCCATCTTATTTTAACTCCAGAAGACTATATAGCTTATCCTGGCTATCCTTAATCGGGCCGATCAAGGCGAGGTTGAGATTGTTATTTTTAAATATCCGACGGGCAGCCTCGCGTATATCCTCGCGCCTGAGCTGCGCTACCTCCCTGATAATTTCCTTGAGAGTATGGGTCCTATTTAAGGTAGCGGTGGATTCCCCGATCCAGAGCATATGCTCCAGGGTATCTTCTAAACTCAGCATCAGTTGCCCCAAGTAAAATTCTTTGGCACGTTTGAATTCGTCAATAGCCACCAGGCTATGTTTAATATCCGCCAATTCCTTTAATATTACCGCTACGGCATCGCTGGTCTTGCGGTTATCAATGCCGGCGTGCACCAGGAAAGCCCCGGTATCCTGAAAGCGCTTCACCAGGGTTGCAATCTCATAGGCCAGCCCTCTTTTTTCCCGGACCTCATTAAAAAGCCGGCTGGACATATTCGCGCCTAAAATAATATGCAGGATGCCTAAGGCGTGCCTTAGGGGGTGGTCGCGCATCAAGCCGTGAAAACCTAAAGCCAAGTGGGTCTGCTCGGTATCCTTGGTAAAGATCTTCAGCTGAGGGCTAGACTGCTCTTCCTTGACCCCTACAAAAACATTACGGGTTTTACCGTCCAGGCCGTAAAAAATATGCTCTACCTTTTTTCTAAAATCGCGGTAATTAAACTTACCGCAGACGCTTACTACCATATTTAAAGGGGTGTAATAGTGCTTCTGGTATAACGCGAGGTCTTGACGGTTGATCCTTCCCACGGACTCCGGCGTTCCGGCGATACTCATCCCCAGCGGTTGATTCGGCCAGAGGAGTTCATCCAGTAATTCATGGACATAACTCTGCGGCAGGTCCTTGTACATCTTAATCTCTTCCAGGATGACGGTGCGCTCTTTATCAATCTCCTCCTGCAGCAACAAGGGATTAACCGCCATATCGGATATAATATTCAAGGCGAGATCGAGATGGCGAGCGGGGATCTTAACCAGGTAGCAGGTAAGTTCTTCTGAGGTAAAGCCGTTCAAAGAACCGCCCACCCCCTCCAAGGACTCCTTGATTTTACGGCAGGAATATTTTTTGCTTCCCTTAAAAAGGAGGTGTTCCAGGTAATGGCTGATGCCCTTGAATTCATGGGACTCATACCTGCCACCGACATTAATCCAGATCCCTAAGGCAATTGACTGCATATTGCGCATGGGATGCGCAATAATACGAAGCCCGTTGCTCAAGGTCGTTTTTTGGTACATTTTATCCTTTCAGGGCCGCAACAAACTTAGCTACTCTTTGAACCAGGTCCGGCCTGCCGATATTATCCTGAATTTTTCTTACAATAGCGCTGCCTACAATCACGCCGTCAGCAACTCCGGAAAGATCTTTTACCTGTCCAGGAGTCGAGATCCCAAAACCCACACAAACAGGCTTAGCAGTGCATCTTTTTACCTCTCTAATATGCTGCGCTAATCCTGCGGGAAGCTTCTTGCGCGCGCCCGTTACCCCCGTCAAAGAAACATAATAGATAAAACCGCGCGAGATGCGCGCGATGTATTTAACGCGTTGCGCGCTGGTAGTGGGAGAAATAAAACATACCAGGTCCAGATTATATTTACGGGCTGACTTCAATAAAGAGCTCCCTTCCTCCGGAGGAAGATCCGGGATAATTACTCCATCCACCCCGCAAAGCGCAGCGCTTTTAGCAAACCTTTCTTCGCCAAAACAGAAGATAGGATTATAATAAGTCATCAAGCATATCGGAATATCGGTATGCCTGCGGATATTCTTTACCGATTTAAGGATGCGCCTTAGATTAACGCCTTGACGCAAGGCCGCCTGGGAGGCCTCTTGTATTACCGGCCCGTCAGCCATGGGGTCGGAAAAAGGCACCCCCAGCTCCATGATATCCACCCCCACACGGGTAAACTCCCGCACCAGTTTTTCGGTAAGGCTTAAAGACGGATAGCCGGCAGTAATAAAGGCCACCAGGGCCTTTTGCTTTTTTCTTCTTAATTCCTTAAATTTCGCCTCAATCCTGTTCATAATTTTAACCTCTCGGCTACAGTATAGGTATCCTTATCACCCCGGCCCGAAATACACACTATCACAATAGAATTATTTTTTATTTTACGGCGTAATTTGGTAAGATAAAAAACCGCGTGTGCCGGCTCCAACGCCGGAATAATTCCTTCAGTCTGGGATAAAAGTTTAAATCCTTCCAAGGCCTCTTGATCACTAACCGCAACATATTCTGCCCGGCCGATCTTTTTATAATAGGCGTGCTCCGGCCCTACCCCGGGATAATCCAGCCCTGCGGCAATAGAGTGGGCAATCTTAACTTGTCCGTCGCGGTCTTGCAGAAGGTCGGATTTACAACCGTGCAATACCCCGGGCCTGCCGGCTACCAAACTGGCAGAATGT
>JAQTUD010000097.1 GCA_028710405.1 Candidatus Omnitrophota bacterium | reverse complement strand
GACACTTTCCTATGTAAATCTAAATATATTTCTACGGAAAGTGTCCCCTAACTGAATCGGGGGAACTTCCTATTTTTTGGTAACGTAAAGTTCCCCCCGCTGTCAAAAGCTGTTTAATAAAAGGAATTCTTGTGATAATCGCTATTGATGGGCCCGCGGGAGCGGGAAAAAGCACGGTAGCAAAAATAATAGCCCAGAGAATGGGCTTTATTTATATTGATACCGGGGCGATGTATAGGGCGCTTACCTTGAAGGCATTGGAGCAGGGTATTGACGTTAATCAGGCCGAGCGGGTTGTGGAATTAGCTGTTGGCACGCGTATTGAGTTATATAATGACGCCTCCGGGAATCTTACCGTGCTCTTAGACGGTAAAGACGTATCCGCGCAAATAAGGCAGCCGCGGATAACACGTTTTGTTTCCGATGTGGCAAAGATCCCGGGTGTGCGGGAGGTAATGCTGGGCCTGCAGAGAGCCCTGGCAAAGACAGGCAATGTCGTTTTAGACGGCCGCGATATCGGCACGGTAGTTTTTCCCGGAGCGGATAAGAAATTCTATATTGACGCGGCATTTAAAGAGAGGGTCAGGCGCCGCTATAATGAATTAAAAGAAGCGGGGGAGGCGGTCACCTTAGGCAATATTGAAGCTGATTTAGCTAACCGCGACACCATTGATTCTACGCGTGAGTGCGCACCGCTAAAAAAGGCAGACGACGCGATTTATATAGATACGACGGAGATGAATATAGAGGAAGTAGCCGCTAAAATAAAAACATGGATCAATCTTTAATCCGTAATTTTTCTATTATTGCACATATAGACCATGGAAAATCCACCTTGGCCGATAGGATCCTGGAAATAACCGGTGCGGTGGATAGGAGGCATAAGGGCCAGCAGCTCCTGGATGATATGGATCTGGAGAAGGAGCGCGGCATAACTATAAAGGCCTCCATGGTCAGGCTCTCTTACCGTTCCCGCGATGGCAAGGTGTATGTCTTAAACCTCATTGATACTCCCGGACATGTGGATTTTACTTATGAGGTCTCAAAGTCTCTTGCTGCCTGCGAGGGCGCGGTGTTAGTGATTGACGCCGGCCAGGGCATAGAGGCCCAGACAGTGGCTAATTATTATCTTGCCCGCGATAATAAATTGGCGGTGATCCCGGTAGTAAATAAGATCGATCTGACCAGCGTGGACCTGCCGCGGGTGATCAGGCAGATCACCGGAGTCTTAGGGTTCGCGGATCAGGATATCATACGCGCCTCCGCCAAGGAAGGGATCGGGATTGAAGAGATATTGGAGAGGATAATCCAAGTAGTCCCGCCTCCGGCGGGTGTGCCGGAGCATCCCTTGAAAGCCCTGATCTTTGACTGCCGTTTTGATACCTTTAAGGGCGTGGTTATTTATGTCAGGATCATGGATGGCAAGGTAGAAGCGGGGGCCCAGATAAAATTAATGCATACAGGAAAAACATTTAAGATAGAAGAGCTGGGTGTCTTTAAGAACCTGAAATATGCCGTAGTAGATTCTCTCTCCTGTGGCGAAGTAGGATATTTTACCGCTAATATCCGCTCTCCCCGCGAGATAGTCATCGGCGATACCATTACCTACATAGATAACCCGTGTGCCCAACCTCTGCCGGGATACCGCACCATAAAACCCCTGGTCTTCTGCGGGATATATCCGGTGAACCCTGGTGATTTTCCTTCTTTACGCGAGGCCATGGATAAGTTGAAGCTTTCAGATGCTTCTTTTGTCTTTGAACCGGAGAGTTCGCAGTCTTTCGGTTCGGGTTTCCGCTGCGGGTTCCTGGGATTGCTGCATATGGAGATTGCCCAGGAGCGCCTGGAGCGGGAATACGACTTGAATTTGATCCTGACCGTGCCTAACGTAGTATATAGGGTAAAAAAAAGAGACCAGGAGATCTTTGATGTAGAGACGCCGGCGAAATTCCCTCTCCCTCAGGATATACTAGAGGCCTTTGAGCCGTATGTTATTTTGTTGATGATCATACCTATTGATACCATAGAGCAGGTCTGCGAACTGGCCAAGTCCCGCAGGGGGATTTTCCAGTCCAATGATTATCTTGGCGAAGACAGGGTAAAGGTAGTCTTTGATATGCCGTTATCTGAGATCATCGTAGATTTTTATGATTGCCTGAAATCATTGACCAAAGGATACGGCTCCATGGATTATGAATTCACCGGCTACCGCCAGACCAAGATCGTAAAACTGGATATACTGCTTAATTCGGTAGTCTGTGACGCTTTTTCTTCCTTGGTACATAAAGATAAGGCTTATTCCAAGGCGCATAATTTAGTTTCTAAGCTTAAGGAGCTTATCCCACGGCAGTTATTTGAGATCAGCATTCAGGCGGCGATCGGCAGCCAGATCGTCGCTTCAGAGAAGGTAAAGTCAGTGGGCAAGCATGTCACTGCCAAGTGTTACGGAGGAGATATCACACGTAAGCGTAAACTCTGGGAGGGGCAGAAGAAGGGCAAGAAGCGCCTTAAGCAGGTTGGTAGAGTAGAGATCCCTCAGGAGGCATTTCTGGAGGTGTTAAAGATATGATCTGGAAAACTAAAGAACTAAAGAACAAAAAAACTGAAGAACAAAAAAATAAAAGGACAAAAACAATAATCCATGAATGGGCGGAGTCGATCATTGTCGCCTTTTTATTGGCGATGGTCATCCGCGCCTTTGTTATCCAGGCGTTCAAGATCCCCACGGGCTCTATGCGCCCCACGCTTATGGAGGGGGACTTGATCCTGGTAAATAAGTTCATCTATGGCGCAAAAGTCCCTTTTACCCCTTTAAAACTGCCGGCACTCTCCGGGCCGCGGCGGGGCGATGTGATCGTATTTATTTATCCCGAAGACCGTAAGAAGGACTTTATTAAAAGATTAGTCGGGTTGCCCGGAGATAATATAGAGATTAAAAACGGAACTATCTATATTAACGATAAGCCGTTATTGGACCCGGAGTTTAACCAGAGGTATTATTATAATCGCGGCGATTTTGCTGACGGTAACCAGAATATCCTGGTGCCTAAGGATAGCTTCTTTGTTCTTGGGGATAATTCTGCCTCTTCCAGGGATAGCCGCTATTGGGGTTTTGTGCCGCGTCAGAATATATTGGGTAAGGCGATGGTGATCTATTGGCCGCCGCAGAGGATACGTAT
>JAQTUD010000096.1 GCA_028710405.1 Candidatus Omnitrophota bacterium | reverse complement strand
TTTAGAGCGGCTTATCGAGGCATGCCACACCGGAAAGAGATACCACGGTTTTCGTTAAGATTACTTAGCGAAAAGGAAAAAGGGGGCAAAACAATGCAAGAAGCTAATGTTAGTAACGAAAAGAAGACCCTGCGTGACCGTCTTCCTATTTCAACCAAGGCGGCCTATAGTCTTGGCACGGCAGTTGATATGTGGGGCCTCTGGTTGTATCCGGCTGTTGCTTTTGCGGTTTTTAACCTGTATTTGGGCGTTGAACCGTGGCTTGTGGGTTTGGCGCTTACGTTGATCAGGGTTTGGGATGCCTTTGCTGATCCTGTAATGGGGTGGATATCTGATAATTTTCGTTCCAAATGGGGCCGCCGGCGTCCTTTTATCCTAATTGCTGGTATCGTAAGCGGGCTGGGCCTGCCGATTTTATTTTTGGTATCGCCCTCCTGGGCGGGGATAAAATTTCTCGGCGTGAGCGCGGTATTTTGGTACATGTTGGGATCCACCATGATCTATATGCCTTTAGTCAGCGCCTTTACCGTGCCTTACTATAGTTTAGGCGCGGAAATGACGCCTGATTATGAAGAGCGCACTTCTATTATGTCCTATCGCAGCGTGGCCCAGAAGATTTCAGAATTGGGTAATTATTATGCCTTGCGGTTTACCAACCTGGCCTGGTTTCTTATTCCCGGGACAGGACAAAAGAATACTCTCCTGGGGATGCAGGTATACACATCGATATTAGGTATAGTAATGGCTATTTTAGCCATAATTATTTTCTTTAGAGTTAAAGAACGCTACTATGAAAAAGTGGTGGTAAAAGTTACCAAGAAAATTTCCATTTTGAGCGGCTTGGGTGAGACTCTTAGATGTAAACCGTTCCGTCAGATGATGGTTATGGGTGGGGCTTTTACTTTGGGCACGAGCATGGTAGGCGCTCTTGGTTACTATGCCACGGTTTTTTATGTATCCGGCGGCGACAAAATTATCGGAGATAATTGGCAGTTTTGGATGGGTTTGGCTTTTATGCTGGGTGGCATTATCGGGGTTCCGCTACACGCGAATCTGTCACACCGGATCGGTAAGCGCGAGGCGGCAGTGGTAGCCTGCGTAGTAGGCATGATCGGTTACGGCGGTTCCTGGTTCTTGTATACGCCGGCGATCCAGTGGCTGCAAACAATCTCATCGGGCTTGATGGGAATGGCCGCGGCCTCTCTGTGGATGCTGCATAGTTCCATCGGCGCCGACATTATTGACTACGATGAGCTTAATACGGGAAAAAGAAGGGAAGGCTCTTTTACCGCCTGCGCTTCTTACATCCTTAAATTGGGAAATTCATTTGGGTATTATCTATCCGGGCTTATTTTGACCTGGTCGGGTTTTACCTGGCAGCTTAAGGTGCAGGCGCCGCAGACCATATTCTGGATCCGCTCAAGCCTTGCAACTTTACCGATCCTGGGCCTGGCCGTGGCTATTATTTTTGTTTTGCGCGTACCGCTCACCAGAAAGAAATCTGAGGAGATCCGCAGGAGCCTTGAAGCGCGCAGAGGCACGGTGTAAGTAATCATCCTAAAGAGCGCCCCAAGGCGCGGTGAACTAAATAAACATAGTTCGGGCATAAACACACCGTTAGCCTGATTATTATGATCATTATATTTATTTTGATTAGCTTGGCGCTCGGTTTCATGATAGCCGTTGTCTATCAAAAGAAGAAGGCGCCCCTTCGTCAGATAATCCCGCAACAAAATAATATCTCCACGCAGACCCCGTCATGTTTAGAAGACAAAATATGGTATGAATCGGAAATAAAATTTCTGTTTAAGTTCGATGAAAAGTTGATTTCAGCCTCTGGCCTTCAAGATGTAGTACGGTATATTACCGAGGCTGCTCATGATTTCTTTCCGATCGAACGCACTGTGTTTCTTACCTGGGATAAAAATTCAGAAAAGCTTGAATTGGCATGCGCGATCGGGTGGGAGCACGATCGAGGCTGGGAATCTTTAGTAATAGACAAAGACAGCATATCCGGATTTGTGATGCGTAACAGAGAAGTATTGGTGGTCTCTGATTTGGCGCAGGATCAGTATTTGAGAAAGCTGAATAAAGAAGCATATTTAAAAAAAGCATTTATCAGCGCGCCACTTATATATAAAGATGAGGTTTTAGGCGTATTGCACGTCTGCGATAAGAAGACACCCGGGCCTTTCACGCAACGAGAGGTGTCAGTGGTTATGAATATTGTCCGTATGGGCGCGATTGCCCTGCAGAACGTCCGGCTGCACGAGCAGACATCTAAGAGGGCAGTAGAATTAGAAATGGCTTACGATGAATTGAAAGAAATGCAGGATAAGTTAATCCAATCGGAGAAACTCAGGGCTATCGGCCAATTGGCAAGCGGCGTAGCCCATGAAATGAGGAATCCCATAGGGATCATAATGCAGGGAGTCGCTTATTTGGAGCAAATAATATCTCCGGAGGCAAAAGAGCCGCGCGATACTTTATCTATAGTTAAGGAGAACGCGCAAAGGGCAGATAGGATTGTGATCTCGCTTTTAGATTTCTCCAGGGCTGCGAAGCTAGAATTACATCCGGAACATATTGGCTCTATACTGGACAATTCTTTAAATCTGGTAAAAACAGAATTAAGGAATATCGAAGTAGCCAGGGAAATCCAAGAGGGCCTGCCGATGGTTTTAGCAGACAAGAATAAACTAACGCAGGTATTTATTAATCTGTTCATGAATGCGATCCATGCAATGCCTGGGGCGGGAAAACTTACTATCCGTGCTTTTGTTAAACAACTGGAAGAGGCAAGAGATAATGCGGATGGGAGGTTGGATAATTCTTTCAAAGCCGGAGAAAAGGTTATTGCTGTTGAGATCGAGGATACAGGGACGGGGATTTCTGAAGAAAACCTGAAAAGGATATTTGATCCTTTCTTTACTACAAAAGGCCCGGGTAAAGGGACTGGCCTTGGTTTATCCCTAAGCCAAAATATTATTATCATGCACAAAGGGCTGATAGAGGTAAAAAGCCAGGTGGGGAAAGGAACCAGGGTGATTATTAATTTAAGGATCTCTGGGAAGGAGGGGGGGTAAATGGATAAAAAGAGAATATTGATTATTGATGATGAAGAGGATTTTTGTGATCTGGTTAAGAAGAATATAGAACAGACAGGTGAGTTCCAGGTACAT
>JAQTUD010000095.1 GCA_028710405.1 Candidatus Omnitrophota bacterium | reverse complement strand
CGAAGGTATCACGCTGCCGCCTCCCTGGTGGATTTTCTTGTAGGCGATATCATAGTCAACAAACGAGGCGCCGCCTGCCATTGAACGCAGGATGCGGACTCTCTCCGAGATAGGCGGGTGGGTACTGGTAAGCTCGGCAACCGGCCTGCCTTTCTTGCGGAAAGGATTGGAGATATACATCGGCGCCGTCGCCTGGTTGGCAGATTTTAGCTGCTGGGTGGAAGCGCCGATTTTCTCAAGCGCCGAAGCCAGCCCCTCGGGGTATCTGGTATAAAGTGCTCCGGAGGCGTCCGCCAGGTATTCCCGTTTCCTAGAAATGGCGAAGTAGATAAACTGGGCGATGATGGGCGCCAGTATCATCAGCACCAGCGCCAGGATTACTATAACGGCACCTCCACCTCCTCCGCTTGAAGAGGAACGGCTGCGCCCGCCGCCGCTATATATCATAATTCGAGAGCCGTGCCAGGCGAGTATCACGATTGTGCCCAGTAACACGCCGCACATCGCCATTAAAAGAACATCGCGGTTTTTAACATGAGATATCTCGTGGGCGATGACGCCCTGGAGCTCGTCGCGGTTTAGCTTGGATAAAAGACCTGTGGTGACGGCCACCGCCGCTTTATCGGGGTTGCGGCCGGTGGCGAAGGCGTTCGGGGCGGGGTCGTCTATTATGTAAATATCGGGCATATTAGACAGCCCTGAGGCTATCTTCATCTCCTCTACTATGTTGAACAAACGCGGGTGGTCGTCCCGCTTTATCTTCTTGGCGCCGGCTACTGACAGCAGGATGCTGTCTCCCTGAAAATATGCCATAAGGCTCATTATCAGCCATAATACCAGGGCGATTAAAAGACCGCCGATGGCGTTATCCAGGAAGTACAGCCCCAGGAAGTAGCCTATAAGAAACAGCACGGCTCCCATAGCTGCCACCAGCACCAAGGAACGTATGCGGTTAGACCTTATCTGCTGCCACATATAGGTTTAAACCTTTATTATATTAAAACTTTACCTTGGGCGCTTCCCTCTCGGCGGGCGCTTCTACCTCGAAGAACTCCTCGGCTTTGAACCCGGTCATGGACGCTATTATGTTTGAAGGGAACATCTGTACCTGGTTATTAAGCCTGAGAACGGAATCGTTATAGAACTGGCGGGAGAAGCTTATCTTGTTTTCGGTGCTAGTCAGCTCTTCCTGAAGAGCCAGGAAGTTCTGGTTGGCTTTAAGGTTGGGGTAGTTCTCCACCACCAGTAACAACCTGGACAGGGCGGAGCTTAGTTCTGTTTCCGCCTGAGAGCGGGCGCCGACGCTGCCCTTTTCGGAAAGCTTCTGCGCCAGATTTCTGGCCTTGGTTACTTCTTCCAGCGTCTCGCGCTCGTGAATCTTGTAACCTTTTACGGTTTCCACCAGATTGGGAATCAGGTCGTGGCGTCTTTTCAGCTGGACGTCAATCTGCGCCCAGGCATTTTTTACCTGGTTGCGCAGCCTTATCAAGCCGTTGTAGATGACGATGAAGGCAAAGATCAGAATAACTAAAATACCCAAGATTATCCAAAGTGCTAACATAGATACCTCCTTGTATCTCCTATTCCTCGGCTTTGAAAGCCTCTTTAAGGAATGAAATAATCTTCTGATGCGAGCCTTTACCTTTAGCTAGCTGGCTTACCAGAGCATGTACCTCACCGCCGTCGAACCACAATCCGTCGCCTTCGGTACAGGCGTCTATCATTACTATCGGCTGCTGGCCTATGTTGGCTTTCTTCATAATTTTACTACAGATGGGGCACTTACGCTTCTTTTCTCTTGTCTTGGGCACGGGCGCATTTATCAGACCGTCGGCATCCATCTCCGAGCTGGTAATCCCCATTCTTTCCAGAAGTAGCTGAAGCTCGCCGGCATCGAACCACACGCCGTGGCAATTTAGGCAGTGGTCAAGCTCTATTTGGCTGTACTCGACCACTATCATTAAGTTTTTACAGGTGGGACAAATCAAACTAAAAGTTCCTCTTTATTTCGTCCCTGACAGTGTAAATCCAGAAGGCTTTGGTGTCAAGAAGGCAGTTTATCAGTAAGTAGTAGAAAAATTAATAATACGGAAATGGTTAAAAAGCCCCGAAGGTCTTTAATCTATGTTAAAACACTGGGTCTGAAAATAGAAGAGGTAGAACCCATTTTAAAGGCTCTATCTTCTCTTGATGTCTTAGCTGATTATTATTTCTGTCTATTTTTGTATGCATCAACTATTGAAAGAAGAACTCCGATTCCAATGAATGAATAACCTACTACGGGCTCCTCACTAAAAATAATACCTAAAACTACTAAGCTTATACCTAATGTGGCCAAATTTGATGGTTTAGAGTATATTTTACCCCTTTCCCTGGTTAGGATTAATAACGCTACGATAATAATCAGTGCAACAATTGAAATAGTGATATAAAAAGAGTCCATAAAGTATTTTCTCCTAAATCTTTTTACGCAAATCTACTCCCCGATTGGGGTGGTGTCAATGGTGTTTTTAATTTATGTTATAAAGGTTTGAGGCAGATAGAAAGTAAGGTCGACAACCAAGAAATCTATTAGCTATTTATTAACATTATTGGAATCTAGAGATTTTATAAAGGATAAGAGCAGGTTGTTTACCTTCAAAAAATGGTACCCCTGGTGCGACTCGAACGCACGACACGCGGTTTAGGAAACCGCTGCTCTATCCTCTGAGCTACAGGGGCACAAATCTTAGCGGCTGTATCACCAAGAGCATTTTAACAACAAACCGTTACTTGTTCAACCGGATTGCTATAAGCAGAAGCAGCGGCTTCGTTCTATTTAACAACCGGGTATCTACAAGCTATCCTTTTAAGCCTCCATTCGTTATAATCTATGCACGGATAACACCGAGTTGCCGGTTCGTAAAACCAGGCTCAAAGTGTGCCGAAATCTAGCCGACTAGGAGTTGTCAGTGCAGGAAGAGCAAGCTCTCGTCAGCCGTGCCCAGGAGCACCAGCAGGAGGCTTTCGCCGAGCTTTACGAGAGATATTTTAATAAGATCTATCGTTATTGCGTATTGAAAATAGGCAATAGAGAGGATGCGGAAGATATGGCGCAGCAGGTGTTTATAAAAGCCGCTCAGTCTATCTCCTCTTTTAAATGGCGTGATGTGCCCTTTTCCGCCTGGCTTTACCGCATCGCCCATAATCAGCT
>JAQTUD010000094.1 GCA_028710405.1 Candidatus Omnitrophota bacterium | reverse complement strand
CCCCGACCATCCCGTGGCCATAGGCAACGGAGACATCTTGTTCCTGGATAAACTTGGCAAGAATGCGCCGGATATTGATATCTTTGGCGCTAATGCCTACCGGGGAGATTATGGCTTTGGTTTTCTCTGGCGCCAGGTAAAACAGGAAATGGATAAGCCGGCATTTATCACGGAATTCGGATGTTCGGCTTACGCCCAAGGTAAAAGCGCTGAAGAGGCAGAGTCTCTGCAGGCAGAATACCACCGCGGCTGTTGGGAGGATATCGAGAATAACATGAAATTCAACAGCGGCGCAGGCAATTCCCTTGGTGGGGTGGTTTTTGAATGGCTGGATGAGTGGTGGAAGGCATATGAGCCAGCTATCCATGATACCAAGGGGTTGTGGGCCGGGCCGTTTCCTGACGGATATATGCACGAGGAGTGGCTGGGTTTATGCGGCCAGGGCGACGGGAAACAGAGCCCGTTTTTAAGGCAGCTGAGGCAGTCGTATTATATGTACAAGAAGGTGTGGAATAAATAGTAACTAGCAAGTTCGTAACTAGTAACTCGTAATTTCTAAAGGTCCTAAACAATATAATAAATGTGAATTTTTAAAATATAGATTACTAGTTACGAGTTACTAGCGTACTAGTTACGAAGATGGGGGGTAGAAAGGAGGATGTTGTAGAGTTATAAAAATAATAAATCGCAAACAGTAAATCGCATGTCGTTACAATAAGAATTAGTAATGTGCAAAAGCGCCCGAACATATATGATTGTTCGGCGTGCACTTACTGTGCAAGGAGGTGTACGGATGAAGAAATTATTAGTTTTAGGGTTAATAGCAATCTGCTTTTTAACCCCGGCCTTTGCCCAGGAACAGGTCCAGGCCCCAGGAGAAGGCACGAAGGAGTTTGTGGTTTATACGGATAAGAATAACCGCGGCAACCATTATATCCCTTCCGGATGGATGGGCGATACCGGCGACATCAAGATGAATGACCAGTCCGCCGAGAATCCCCACTCAGGGGCAACCTGCATACACTTTGTTTATTCAGCCGGAAAGGCTCAGGGGCAAGGATGGGCAGGCGCGTATTGGCAGAACCCGGCTAACAACTGGGGAAACAAAAAAGGCGGTTTTGACTTGACCGGAATGACCAAGTTGACTTTTTGGGCACGGGGAGCAAAAGGGGGAGAGGTAATCCAGAAGTTTACCGTCGGCGGCATAAAGGGGACTTATCCGGATTCAGCCCTTGTTGAGATGGGCCCGGTGGAACTCACCGATACCTGGAAGCAATATACCATTAACCTCGCCGGTAAAGACCTTACCTATATTAACGGAGGTTTTGGTTGGGTTACTACCGCGGATTTAAATCCGGCAGGCGCAGCCTTCTATGTGGATGACATAATGTTCGTTGCAGACCCTGCCATACAGCCGGAAACAAAAAAACAGGAAAGCATGCCTTTCTATGTGTATGCTGACCGTTCTTCGCCCAACAACCATTTCATACCTTCCGGATGGATGGGTGATTATGGCGACATAAGATATGACGGTGCCTCCAAAGAAGACCCGTATCTAGGCGACAGCTGCATCAAGATTGCATATAGCGGCAAGGCCACCCAGGGAGCGCGTTGGGCGGGTATGTTATGGCAGAATCCGGCGAACAACTGGGGTACCGTAGATCAGGGTTATGATTTATCCCGCGCCACCAAGCTTACCTTTTGGGCGCGCGGCGCCAAAGGCGGGGAGCGCATTGAAGAATTCAAGGTCGGCGGGATTATGGGCGAGTTCTTTGATTCAGACAGCGCCATCATCGGGCCGGTGGTATTGAATAAAGAATGGACGCAATATAGCATTGATTTAAAAGGCAAGGACATCTCCTATATTATCGGAGGTTTTTGCTGGTCCGCCAATGCGGACAATAATCCCGAAGGTGCCAGCTTCTATCTGGATGAGATTAAGTTTGAATAAAAAACAAAGCCACCCTGCCTGTCCGGCAGGCAGGCAGGACACAAGGCCACTAGGACACAAGGTCACCAGAGTTATTCTGGTGTCTTTGTGTCTTTGTGTCTTGGCGGGGTGGTGCCTTTTTATTACGGCGCCCAAGTTTCGTTCTAGGGTTTATATCAAGAAGCTTAAAAATAGCAATTACCAGCTTATGGTATCCGGGAAGCCCTATACTATAAAAGGAGTTTGCTATAATCCTGTGGCCATAAGCCAGAATCACGAGTACGATTGGTGGTCTGATCCGAATAAGCCCTGGTTAACAGACGGTAAACTGATGCGAGAGATGGGGGTCAATACCGTAAGGCTCTACCAGACGCATGAAAATTCCCAGGAAGTCAAGACAGTAATCAGGGACCTCTATGGGCGTTATGGCATCCGGGTAATATTGGGGCATTGGCTGGGGTTCTGGACATACCCATGCCCTCTTTACGGAGATAAGGATTTTCGGGAGAATGTAAAAAAAGAAGTTATGGAGATGGTCAGGCTTTATAAGGATGAACCGGGAGTCCTTTTCTGGGTTTTAGGCAATGAGAATAATTATTCCTGCCTGGGCCGGGTTAATCCCTGGTCTACGGATGAGATAGATAAAGAGCCCAGCCCGCAGGAACAAAACCGTTTGCGGGCAAAGATTTATTATTCTTTTATCAATGACCTGACAAAGGGAATCCATAAAATCGACCCCAATCATCCGGTGGCCTTAGGAAACGGAGAATTAGTCGGCCTGGAGCATGCCAGGGACTTTGCCCCCGATGTAGATTTGGTAGCTTGTATTATTTACCGGGGCAAGACATTCGGGAATCTTTTTAAATCCCTGAAAGCCACCTTTGACCGGCCGATAGTTATTGCCGAGTTTGGCGCTGACAGTTACGACGCCTACCTGAAGAAAGAAGACCAGAATATGCAGGCCTTCTTTTTGGAATCCCAGTGGCACCAGATTTATGAAAACTTGGCTGGCCAGAAGGGCGGCGAAGGAAACTGTTTGGGCGGTGCGGTTTTTGAATGGACTGATGAATGGTGGAAGCATAACGAAAATAACCCTGACGGATGGAAGGCGCATGATGCGGAATCAAACTGGTCTAACGGCAGTTATTATTTCGACATAAAAGCCCAGGGCAATAAAAACATGAATGAGGAGTGGTTTGGTATTGTCTCGTTGTCCGAAGAATTAGAGGGCGGCCTGAATAAGCGTATACCGAAGAAGGGTTATTATGTTGTCAGGGAGTTTTGGAA
>JAQTUD010000030.1 GCA_028710405.1 Candidatus Omnitrophota bacterium | reverse complement strand
AGAAGCTGCCAGGCACTCCAGTACTATCAGGGGGGTGGTAGTCGCCTCAAGTGACAAGGCCTATGGTATTCAGAGTAAGCTTCCTTACCGTGAAGATTCGCCTTTATCCGGATGCCATCCCTATGATGCCTCCAAGAGTTGCGCTGATCTGTTGGCCAGCACCTATTTTCATACTTACGGCCTAAAAGTTTGTGTCACTCGTTGCGGTAATATCTATGGCCCTGGCGATTTTAATTTTTCCAGGATTGTCCCCGGTACTATCCGCTCAATTATTAAAAATAAGACCCTGTTTATCCGTTCAAACGGAAAATTTACCCGCGACTATATTTATGTAAAAGATATCGTTGGCGGATACCTGCTTCTAGCGCAGAATTTGGAAAAATTAGGATTATCCGGCCAAGCATTTAATTTCAGTGATGAAGCCCCGATTTCGGTTTTGAGGCTGGTAAAGGTTATAGCCAAAATAGCGGGTAAAGGCAAAGCCAATTATAAAATACTGAATCAGGCTAAATGCGAGATACCCCACCAATACCTTTGCGCGAAAAAGGCAAGGAAGATGCTGGGTTGGTCGTCGCGCTACAGCTTAGAAGAAGGACTTAAAGAATCTATTTTATGGTATCGTCAATATCTAAGAAAAGAATATTGATCACCGGTGCTACCGGTTTTATCGGCGCTAATCTCTTGAGGCGCCTGCTAGATTTGGGCTGCCGGCCGCATATCAGTTTACGCAGGAGTTCAGATACCTGGCGCATAACCGGGATTTTGAATAAGGTAAAACCGCATTATTTTGATTTATCGAATAGAGAGGCTACTTTTAAGGCTGTCTGCCGGATAAAGCCGCAGGTCATTTACCATTGCGCTACCTACGGCGGTTATTCCTTCCAGGACGATTACGCTTCAATTATGCGGATAAATGTCGCAGGGACCTCTAATCTGCTGGATGCCTGTCTTGAAAACGGTTTCTATTGTTTTATCAATACCGGTTCTTCTTCGGAATATGGCCTAAAAAATAGGCCGATGCGCGAGGATGATTTGCTTGATCCGGTCAGCGAATACGGCGCTGCCAAGGCCGCGGCTACTTTATTCTGCCAGGCTAAGGCCGGTAAATATAAGCTGCCGGTAATCACCCTGCGGCTCTTTTCTCCCTATGGCCCTTATGAAGACTCCAGGCGCTTAGTGGCTTCTCTGATCTTTTCCTGTTTGAAGAATAGGGCCCCCGCGCTTTCTTCGGCGCGGCCGGTAAGAGATTTTGTTTTTATAGAAGATGTTTTAGGGGCCTATGTCAAAGCGACAGCGCGGATTAATAAGATCTCAGGAGAAATAATAAATATAGGCAGCGGCAGGCAATATTCAATAGGAGAAATGACGGCCAAGGTCATTAAGCTTGCTGATGCCGGGGTTAAGCCACGCTGGGGGGTTATTGATAATCCGCTCCGGGAACCCCTGTTTTGGAGAGCTGATATAAGCAAGGCAGAGAGATTGCTCGGGTGGCATCCGGCACATAATATTGATGAAGGCCTGGAGAAGACTATCTGTTGGTTTAGGAAGAACTTCAAAATATATGGTTAATACTGTTACTGGCGATTACAAGAAAATAGCCGCTCAGATACGCGCGCGGATCATTAAGATGCACGCCGCTGCCTGCGCTTCCCATATTGGCTCAAGTTTTTCAGTAGTAGATATTTTAGTCGCTCTTTATTTTAAGGCCCTGAAGATATCCCCGGATAACTGCTCTTGCGCCGGCCGCGACCGTTTAATCTTGAGCAAGGGGCACGCGGCCAGCGCCCTTTACGCTACCTTAGCCAGGCGGGGATTTTTTCCTGATAAGGTACTGGATGGTTATTGCGTAGATGGCGGGACTCTTCCCGGGCATTCTACTATCGGTTGTGCCAGCGCGGTAGAGGTCTCTACCGGTTCCTTAGGCCACGGCCTGTCCATGGGAATAGGCATGGCGCTTGCCGCCAGGGGCGATAAGAGTAAACATAGAGTATTTGTCATTTTAAGCGATGGAGAATGCCAGGAGGGTTCGGTCTGGGAGGCGGCGATGTTTGCGGCGCAGCATAGACTGGATAATTTAATAGCGATTGTTGACTATAATAAAATACAAGCATTCGGTAAGACTAATGAGGTTGTGGATCTTGAGCCTTTCAGGAGTAAATGGTCGAGTTTTGGTTGGGGGGTCCAGGAGGTAGATGGGCATGATTTTAAAGAAATCATCCCTGCCCTGGAGAAAGTTCCGTTTCGTAAGAATAAACCCAGCGTTGTTATCGCCCATACCATAAAAGGTAAAGGAGTCTCTTTTATGGAGAACCGCCTGCTTTGGCATTACCGCTCCCCCGGATCTGATGAACTAAAAAGGGCATTGAAGGAATTGGCAATAAAATGAGAACAGCTTTTATAAATACCATGAATAAACTGGCGCGTAGGGATAAGAATATATTCCTGCTTACCGGCGACCTGGGGTTCAGTGTCCTGGAGAGCTTCAGGAAAGAATTCCCTGGCAGGTTCTTTAATATAGGAGTGGCCGAGGCCAATATGGTGGGTATTTCCGCGGGGCTGGCGCTCTCCGGCAAGACGGTTTTTATCTATTCTATAGTGCCTTTTGTAACGGCGCGTTGTTTTGAACAGATCAGGGACGACCTTTGCTATCAAAAACTGAATGTGCGTATTATCGGAGTGGGGAGCGGTTTAAGTTACGGGACCGCCGGCATGACACACCAATCCTTAGAGGACTTAGCGATCATGCGTGCCATACCTAATATGACGGTAATTTCTCCTGGGGACCCTCAGGAGACAGAGGCGGCAATCTTGGCTAGCGCCAAACATAAGGGCCCTATTTATATCCGCATGGGAAAAGGTAAAGACCCGCAGGTGCATCATAGGCTTAAAAGTTTCTCAATCGGTAAAGGAGTGACCATCAAGCTGGGGAAAGACTTGGCTATATTTGCCTGTGGTAATATGCTGGCTTCCGCAAAGGTGGTGGCCGATAACCTTAAAAAAAGAGGGATCAGCGCGGGCCTGGTAAGTATGCATACTATTAAGCCTATTGATAAGGCAGCGGTTTTAAGGGCGGCAGCTACGGCCAAATTAGTGGTGGCTATAGAAGAACATAGCATAATCGGAGGATTAGGCAGCGCGATAGCTGAAGTTTTGGCGGAAGAAGGATCCGGGGCGCGATTATTGAGGATCGGTATTGCTGATTCCTGGCCAAAAGAAGTAGGCAGCCAGGATTACCTGAGGAAGAAGCTGGGCCTAGACACGGAAGCCATTGAGCGTAAGATTTTACAAAAATATAGAGGCCGCTAGATTGATGAGGAGAAAAGAGCGTATCAAACAGGATATCTTTCGCGGGGTAAAGGAGTTTTATCACTTGAAGCATCGTGAGCAAGAGAGGCGGCAGGGGAAGATCGGTTATGCCGGCCGGGTCTACGATGAGAAAGAGATAATTAACCTGGTGGATTCCGCGCTTGATTTCTGGCTTACCGCCGGCAGGTTTGCCAAAAGATTTGAAAAAAATATCTGCGCGTTCTTGGGTGCGCGTTTCTCTTCCTTGGTTAATTCCGGCTCTTCCGCTAACCTGCTGGCAATCTCGGCGCTGGGTTCCCCTAAATTAGGAAAAAGAAGATTAAATCCCGGGGATGAAATAATAACTACCGCTTCCTGTTTTCCCACCACACTTGCCCCAATTATCCAGAATGGTTTTACTCCGGTGTTTCTTGACGTTGATCTAGGCACATATAATATCCAGGCGGATAAGATAGAGAAGGCGATAAGCAAAAAGACAAAAGCGATCTTTATCGCCCATACCCTGGGTAATCCCGCGGATTTAGGCCGGATCGCAAAAATTGCCGCTAAATACAAACTCTGGTTCTGCGAGGATAATTGCGACAGCCTGGGGGCAAAGTACGCGGGGAAGTTTACCGGAACTTTCGGCCACCTGTCTACTTTAAGTTTTTACCCGGCGCATCATATTACTACGGGAGAAGGCGGGGCAGTTTTGACTGGCGACCCTCTTTTGAATAGGATTATCAATTCGCTGCGTGATTGGGGGAGGGATTGTTGGTGTGATTCGGGTGTAGACGATACCTGTAAAAAAAGGTTCAGCTGGAAATTAGGCACTCTTGCTTTCGGCTATGACCACAAATATGTATATTCCCATATTGGTTATAACCTGAAACTGACCGAGATGCAGGCGGCAGTGGGCCTGGCGCAACTAAAAAAATTACCGGAGTTCATCCGTAAGAGGAATAATAATTTCCGGATGCTTTATCAAGCCTTGGAGAGCTACCAGGATGCGCTGATCCTGCCGCGTTGGGAGAAAAAGGCTATCCCCAGTTGGTTTGCTTTTCCCATCACTGTCCGCCCAGGCGCGGGTTTTAGCAGGAATGAGTTGACCGACTTTCTGGAGAAAGCGGGAGTCCAGACTCGCCTGATCTTTGCCGGCAATGTCTTAAGACAACCGGCATTTAAAGATATAAAATGCCGCGTTTACGCCGGGCTTAGTAATACGGATACCATTATGAATGATTCTTTCTTTATCGGGGTCTACCCCGGAATAGGCAGAGCGCAGATAAAATATATACTTAAGCAGTTTAAAACTTTCTTTAACTCCAGATAAGATGAAGCTGACTATCGTGGTTACGGTCTATAATGAGAAAGACACAATACTAAAGGCGATTGAACAGGCTAAGGCATTAACTATCCAGAAGCAGATAATCATAGTGGATAATTGTTCCACTGACGGCACCAGGGAGATCTTGAGGGGCATTAAGGATGATTCCCTGCAGGTCGTTTATCAATCCGAGAATTACGGTTATGGGCGTTCGGTGATTACCGGAATGAATATGGCTAAGGGAGAGTTTTTGTATGTGCATAACTCTGACTTAGAATACGACCCCGCCTGCGTCTATGAGATGCTGGAATTGGCAGAAAAAGAAAACCTGGACGCTATCTTTGGCTCCAGGTTATTTCATAGAAGGGGCGAATCCGCGTTCAAGATCCTAAAAGAAAGGCCGTTTTATTTAGGGACAATGATCACTACATCCCTGACAAACATTTTTTATGGTAAAGATTTTACCGATGTAATCGGCAACAGATTCTATCGTACAGAAACCCTGCGTAGGATTAACCCGCAGATATCCGGGATAGGTTTTGACTTTGAAATAGTCAGTAAGTTGGCTAAATTCGGCTGTAGGATAAAGGAAGTGCCGGTAAAATATTCTCCGCGCACCAAGGGTAAGAAGATCAAGGTAACCGATATCATCCCGGCAGTCTTGACTATGGTGAAGATAAGGTATGGGGCTTGATCCTGAGAAGGTAAGAAGGATACTGGTTATCCGTACAGACAGGTTCGGAGAGTTCATCCTGAACACGCCGGTGATCCGGGCGTTGAAGCATAGGTTCCCTAAGGCCTATTTGTGTGTTATGGCTGCGCCGGTATCCAGGGAACTCATAGAAGGCGTCTCCTTAGTGGATGAGGTCATGGTCTACGACGAGGGTTCACAGCGGGGATTCTTCGGCGGCTTAAGGTTGGCCGCGGCCTTAAGGAAGCAAAAATTCGATCTGGTACTGATTCTTAACCCGAAGAAAGAATTCAATATCATCACTTTTCTTGCAGGCATACCGCTGCGCGTGGGTTACGACAGGAAATGGGGGTTTTTGCTGACGCGCAGGATACGCGACAAAAAATCATGCGGGATAAGACATGAGGTAGAATGTAACCTGGACCTGGCGCGCAGTATCGGCGCGGATACCCGCGATAGGTCGCTCTTTGTCTATCTGGGTAAAGAGGACCTTAATTCCGTGGATTCCTTGTTGCGCCAGCAGGGGGTAGAAAAGGCGAAGGCGATAGTGGCCATTCATCCCTGGACTTCTGATCCAATAAAGCAGTGGCCGCTGGAAAAATTCCTGGATTTATCAAGTAGATTATTAAAGGATAATTCCTGTAAGGTAGTAATAATAGGCGGTAAAGAAGAGGCCGGACAGGGCGAAGATTTTTCTAGGCAGGTACCGGGCCTGGTAAATTTAACCGGCAGGCTTACCCTCAGGCAGTCGGCTGCCCTGCTTAAGAAATGCCGTTTATTGATTTCCAATGATTCCGGGCCGGTGCACTTATCTTCTGCGGTAGGTACCCCGGTAATAGCTATCTTCAGGAACGATATCCCGGGCAAGAGCGCAAAACGTTGGGGGCCGTGGGGCCAGGGCCACGCGGTAATAGAGGGAGCGGATATAACCAAGATCAGTGTGGAAGATGTTTTTTTTATCGCCAGGAATAAACTAATATGAACTATGCGGTTATTTTAGCCGGGGGAGCGGGAAACCGTTTCTGGCCGGCAAGCACAGAGGCGCAGCCAAAACAGTTCCTCAAAGTTTTTTCCCGTCGTTCGCTGCTTGAAGAGACTGCGTTAAGGATAAGCGGGCTTACCGGCAGTAGGAACATATATATTGCCGCTAATAGGGCCCATCGCCGGCAGATTATAAGCCATGCTAATAAGGCGGGAGTACTTACGGAAAATTTGTTCTTTGAGCCACAGGGCAGAAACACCTTCGCTCCTATCGCGGCGCTGGCTAAGATTATTTTCTCACAGGATAAAGAAGCGGTAATCGCGGTATTGCCCGCGGATCATTCGATAAAAGAAAACAATAAATTTGTTAGAGCCTTAGAGGACGCTTTTCTTGCCGCCAGGAAAGGCAAGATTATTGTTTTAGGTGTTCCTGCGGATTATCCGGAGACAGGATATGGGTACGTTAAGATAAGGTCACCAGGCCACTCCTTCGACTCCGCTCAGGACAGGCAGGTCACCCCTTCGACTTCGCTCAGGGCAGGCAGGTCACCAGTGTATTCGGTAGAAAAATTTATTGAAAAGCCGGATTTACCGACGGCACGGGAGTTAATTAAGGACAAAAGATATTACTGGAACGCGGGGATATTTATTTTTAAGGCCCAGGTTTTGTTGGACCAGATAAAGAGGCTGCAGCCAAAAGCCTTTAAGGCGCTTATGCGCTCCAGAGACAGGCATAGCCTGGATAAACACTGGAATGATTTTCCGTCTCTTTCCATAGATTACGCTATCATGGAAAAAACAAACAAGCTTGCGCTTATACCCTTAGATTGCCGGTGGTTGGATTTAGGGAGTTGGGGGGTTATGGAAAAGATATTCAAGAAAGACAGGCATGGCAATATCTCCCGCGGCAGGCATATGGATTCAGGCAGTAATAACATTACTGTCTGGTCGCCGGGTGTATCCGTGGTGACCGCGGGGCTAAAGGACCTTATTATTGTGAATACTCGCTCCGGCCTCTTGGTCTGCGCCAAAGATAGAACGCAGGAGGTAAAAAGCCTGGTCCTGGCTTTAAAGAAGAAAAAAACTCCGTGAAAAAAGCGCTGATCATAAATCCTTTTGGTATAGGCGATGTTTTATTCACTACCCCCCTGGCCAGGGCGCTTAAAGAAAATTTTGGCGGTATTAGTATTGGATATTGGTGCAACCAGAGGGTAGCGCCCATATTAGAGGATAACCCGCATATTGATCAGTTATTTAGATTGTCGCGCGGGGATTTAAAGAAGATATCCCGGGCATCATTCTGGCGGGGGTTAAAAGAGTTGTTAAAATTAATAAACAGCGTCAGAAGAGAGCATTTTGATGCCTGTTTTGATTTCTCTTTGGACCATCGTTATGGCCTGGCAGCAAAGATAGCCGGGATCAGAAAGAGGATAGGTCTTAATTATAAAAACCGCGGCAGGTTTTTGACTGACAAGATCGATATCAGCGGTTATAAAGGCAGGCATGTCGTGGAGTTTTACCTGGATCTGCTTAAGCCATTAGGCATAACTGTCCGTACGCGTAATCCGGAGTTGTTCGTTTCTGCGCCTGAAAAAAATAAGGCGCTGGAGATCCTGAAGAAAAACGATATTACCGCCGCAGATCTGGTCATCGGGATTGCCCCGGGCGCAGGGGCCAGCTGGGGGAGGGATTCAGGGCGTAAGCAATGGAGGCCGGATAAGTTCGCTCTTTTAATTGATAAATTAAGCCAGGCATTAAATAGCAAGATAATCCTGTTAGGAGATATTACAGAGAGGCCTATCGCGGAAAAAATAATAAGCCTGGTGAAGACCAGGCCCCTGGACCTGGTAGGCAGGACCACCTTAAAAGAATTCATTGCTTTTTTAGATGTTATAGATATATTAGTGGCTAATGACGGAGGCCCCTTGCATATGGCCTCAGCCTTAGGTAAAAAGACCGTATCCTTTTTTGGCCCGGTGGATCCAGAGGTATATGGTCCATATCCGCCTGATAAACAGAGGCATCTGGTATTAGATAAATATTTAGAATGTTCACCTTGTTACAATGATTTTCGTCTTATGGAGTGCCGTAATCACAGGGATTGTTTGAATTTGATCAGCGTTGAAGAGGCATTCGGAGCTGTAGAAAAACTGCTACCCGGAGAAAAGAGATGAATATCCCGATATTAGATGTGAAGCGCCAGATAAGGCCGATACGTCGCCAGCTAGATGCCGCGATCAAGCGGGTAATAGATAACGCGAATTTTGTTTTCGGCTCAGAGATCAAGCAATTAGAAGAGGAAGTAGCCGGTTACTCCGGGGCGAAATACGCCGTAGCGGTCTCTAATGGGACTGATGCCATCAGGTTAGCATTACTGGCGCAAGGGGTTAAGCAGGGGGATAAGGTCATCTGTCCGGATTTTACTTATTATGCTACTGCCGGGGCCATAGCCAGCGTTGGGGCGATACCGGTATTTGCCGATATTTACCCGGATACTTATAATATTTCCATAGAATCTACCGAGACTATACTTAAAAAACAGGGCAAGAAGATCAAGGCCATTGTCCCGGTACACTTATTCGGCCAATGCGCGGATATGAAGGGGATAATGGGCCTGGCAAAAAAATATGATTTAAAAGTTGTGGAGGATAACGCGCAGGCCTTTGGCGCGGAGTTTAGGGGTAAAAAAGCCGGAACAATAGGTGATTGCGGGGCGGTGAGTTTCTTCCCGGGAAAAAATCTGGGCGCTTTTGGGGATGCCGGGATGGTCTTGACTAATAATAAGTCCGTCGCTAATAGGCTTTATTTACTTCGCAATCAGGGGAATATCCGTAAATACCATCATCTGATTGTCGGCTACAATAACCGTATGGATACGTTGCAGGCGGCGGTGTTAAGGGTAAAATTAGCTCACCTGGATTCATGGAATACCAAGAGGCTTCAGAATGCCGCGTATTTTAACCGGGCATTCGAAGGGTTAGGTATTAAGACCCCGGTGGTCTCCGGATTCTCCACGCATATTTACCATCAATATGTATTGCGCCTGGATAATAGGCGCGACACGCTGGTTGAGTATTTAAGGGCAAAAGGAATAGACGCGCGGGTTTATTATCCTCTACCGTTACATTTACAGGAATGTTTTAAATACTTGGGCTATAAGGCCGCGGATTTTCCGGAATCCATAAAGGCATCTAAAGAGACCTTGGCTATACCGGTATATCCGGACATGACCAAACAAGAACGTAATTACATAGCAGCTTGCATAGAGAGGTTCCTAAAATGATAAAATTATCAGTAGTGGTTTTGACTCGCAATGAAGAGAGGAATATCCGCGAGTGCCTCAAGTCTGTTGCGGGCTGGGCGGATGAGATATTGGTTATAGACGACGAAAGCACGGATAATACCTTAAATATCGTCAAGGAGTATACTGATAGGATCATCAAGAGGAAGATGGATGTGGAGGGCAGGCACCGGAATTTCGCTTATGCGCAGGCCCGTAATCTCTGGGTTTTAAGCCTGGATGCCGACGAGAGGGCCACTGAAGAGTTAAAGGTCGAGATCGAAAAGGCAATAAGCGACAAGACACAGTTTAATGGTTTTACTATCCCGCGTCGTAATTTTATCGGTAAATACTGGGTAAAATACGGCGGATGGTACCCCAGCCCGCAGTTAAAATTATTCCGTAAGGATAAATTCCGTTACGAGGAAGTCGGGGTGCATCCACGCGCCTTTATGGATGAGCCTTGCGGCCACCTGAAATCAGATATTATCCATTATTCCTACAGGAGCCTGGAGGATTTCTTCGCTAAACTGAATAATCAGACTACCCGTGAGGCCGGGAAGTGGTTTGACCAGAAGAAACCCATGCGCCTGGGAAGATTCCTCTGGAGGACTTACGACAGGTTTATGCGTACCTATTTTGGCAGAAAAGGTTACAAGGATGGATTTTTTGGGTTCGTGGTGGCTTTTAACGCCGGACTATATCAGTTTATCAGTTATCTGAAGTACAGGGAGTTAGTAAGGCGAGGGAAAAAGCAATAACGGAAACTGTTTCCATCTCAATCGGGAAACTGTTTCCAATCCAATCGGGACAGTGTCCCCGAATATAAAATCATGAAAGCTATATTTCTTGATCGCGATGGAGTGATAAACAGATATCCCGGCGATACAAAGTATGTTACTTCCGTCAAAGATTTTAGGTTTCTGCCCGGGGCCAAGCAGGCGATTGCCAGGCTGCATCAGGCCGGTTTTAGGATATTCGTGATCTCAAACCAGGCCGGGGTGGGTAAAGGTATTTATAGCCGCAAGGAGCTTGATAATATCACCCGAAAGATGCTCCTTGGCATTAGAAGTGCCGGCGGAAATATTGATAAAGTTTATTATTGCACGCACCGCAAAGAAGAGAATTGCTCCTGCCGTAAGCCACAAACAGGGATGCTTAAGTCGGCCCGCAGAGAGTATCAGCTTGACCTAAAAAAAGCGATCTTTATCGGCGATACTATCCGCGATGTGCATACCGCCAGAAACGCCGGCTGCGAGTCTTACCTGGTCCTTTGCGGAAAAGAGAAAACAGCAAACCGTAAAAATTGGCAGATCCAGCCGGATAAAGTCTTTGCCAATCTCCGGAAAGCCGCGGGGTTTATACTGTCTTCCCTATAGGGGACACTTTCCCGATTGGATTGGAAACAGTTTCCCGATTGAGATGGAAACAGTTTCCATTTTGTGCGGGAAAGTGTCCCCTTAGAAAAGGATTTATATGAAAGTTATTGTGGTATACGCTTCCGCGGGCGCCGGGCACCTGCGCTCTGCTGAGGCGATATATGCTTTCTTAAAAGAAAACCACCCTCAGATAGATGTAGAGCTTATTGATGTCCTGGATAAGACCGGCGGCCTTTTTAGGTTTCTCTATCGTCAGGGTTACTCTTTGCTGGTAAACCATGCCGTAAGTCTCTGGCAGGGCGCATACCAGTTGACTTATTTCCGGCCATTACGCTGGCTCACCAGAGGTATAGCGCGCCTGATAAACCGGTTCAATACCAGGGAGTTCGCGCGTTATCTCGTCGGTGAAAATCATGATTTTATTATCTCTACGCATTTCCTCCCCTCTGAAATATCCGCTAATCTTAAAAACCAAAAAAGAATAAACGCCAAGGTAATCACGGTAATCACTGATTTTTGCGTGCACCCCTTCTGGATATCTGCCGGCACGGACATATATATCACGGCTTGCGAATATACCAACGTCCTCTTGAGTCAGGAGGGAGCAAGGCAGGATATTATTCGGCCTTTTGGAATACCTGTCCATCCTGTATTTTTAAAGCCTTATGATAAAGGCGCGTTATGCGTCGACTTGGGGATAGATGATGATAAATTTACCATTTTGATCTCAACCGGATCTTTTGGTATCGGGCCGCTGGAGGAGGTCACAAAATACTTATGCCAGAAAGCGCAGCTACTGGTAGTCTGCGCCGGAAATAAAAAGTTATATCAGAGATTAAAAGAAAAGGATTATCCCGGTGTCAGGGTATTTGGCTTTGTGGATAATATGCAGGAATTGATGTCGGTTTCCGATATGATCATTACTAAGCCCGGAGGCTTGACCATCGCGGAATTATTAATCAAGGAATTGCCTCCGGTATTTATCTCTGCCATCCCCGGCCAGGAGACTGGTAACGCCGCGGTGCTGGAAAGCCACGGGATAGGCCTGGTCGTCAATAGTGCTAAAGAGTTGATTAAAGCAGTCTCCGATTATAAAGATAACCCTGATAAATTGGACGCGGTCAGGGCGAATATCCGTAAGATCAGAAAACCCGCTGCCCTAAAGGAACTCTGTGATGTTTTACGCTAAGGTGGTTTTAGGTATTCCTGTTGCCGGACCATTTGATTATATTGTTCCGTCAGGGTTAGTAAAAAAGATAAAGGCAGGCTCTCGGGTCAGGGTAAATTTTGGCCATAAAGATACCGTGGCTTATGTGGTAGGGTTAGCTAAGGCCTCCGGGATCGCGAAATTAAAACCCATCCTGGAAGTTTTGGATGATTTTCCGGCCCTGGATAGACAGATGCTTTTATTGACTAAACAGGTATCCGAATATTATTTTTGCTCCTGGGGCCAAGCTATTGAGACAGCCCTGCCGCAGGCATTAAGGAAGAGTAAGGGGGTAAGCGGGGAGCAGGAGATGCCTGAAGTTGGCACGATAGCGCCGCCAGTAATTACCTTACTTCATAGCCTGGATGAAGAAGGAAAATGGGATATATATATAAAGGATATTAAAGAGGCGCTGGCTTGCGGTGGTTCGGTTATAATCCTTGTGCCGGACTTGAGTTCAGCTTTAAGGGCTAGGGAGGCTATAGCCAAAAATACCGATATCACTCCGGTTCTTATATATCGGCAACAACCCAAAGAACTGGAATGGTGGTTAAAGGCCAGAAGAGGGGAATCAAAGATTATCGTAGGCACCCGCTCCGCGGTCTTTGTGCCTTTGCCCGGCCTGAAACTGTTGATTATCGACGAGGAACAGAATTCTGCTTATAAGCAGGACCAGGTGCCGCATTACCATGCCAGGGAGGTGGCTTTCATGCGCTCTGACAGGCAAGGGGTGAAGCTGGTTTTAGGCAGCAGCTCTCCTTCGCTTGAAAGCCTGCGTTTAGCCAAAGAAAATAAGATCAAATATATTTTCCTTCCCAGGAAAAAAGCCTTCCCGGAAATAAAGATAATAAATACCTTTTCTGAATACAATATGCTGACACAGAGGAAGCTGCTTCTGACAAAGTATCTGCAGGATGCGGTTGTCTCTGCCTTAAGCCTGAAAGAGAAGGTGTTATTGTTCATAAACCGTAAAGGTTTTGCTACCCAAGGCCGGTGCCAGGGCTGTGGGGTAG
>JAQTUD010000093.1 GCA_028710405.1 Candidatus Omnitrophota bacterium | reverse complement strand
CACCCCGGATATGGAAGCGGCGCAAATAAGATAACAGATAAAAGTTACCGGCATTAAAGTCCGTAATCCACCCAGTTTTTCTAAATCAGTGGTGCCGGTTTGCTTTTCTACCGCGCCGGCCGTAAGAAAGAGGCCGCATTTATAAAGGGCGTTATTGAACATATGGAAGATACCGCCGATTATCCCTGCCGGCAAACAGGTGCCGATACCCAGGATCATATAACCCACCTGGCTGATGGCGTGATAAGAGAGTAATCTCTTGTAGTCCTTCTGGACCAGGGCCATCATTACCGCCAGTATTATAGTTATCGCTCCGCCTGCCATAAGGATGATGCTAAAGAAGGAACCAGGGGTAAGCTGGAACATATCCAAGGTGATGCGCACAAGAAAATATATCCCCAGGAGTTTCTCAATCGCCGCCGGGAAGAAGGCCATAAATGGGAGCGGGGCATCGAGGGCGGCATCAGGTATCCAGGTATGGAACGGCATTGCCCCGGCCTTGGCAGAGGCGCCGATGACTAAAAGCAGGAAAGCCAGGCTGCCCAGGGAATTCAAAGGGAGGTTTATCTGTCCTATGGTCAATGTCCCAGCCAGGTATCCGGTCAGGGCGACACCGGCCATCATACACAGATCCGATATCCCGACGATGACAAAGGCTTTATTCGCGGTCTTATACGCCCGCGGCCCCCCGATAAAGATCAATCCGTAAAGAGCCAGCAAAAGCCCTTCCCAAAAGAAAAGTAAAAGCACCAAGTGGTCTGCCAGGAGCGCGCCATTGGTAAAAGAAAGCGAGAGCAAAAGATAGGCGTAAAATTTTCCGGCGATATCTTTATTTTTTAAGAAGCTCAGCGAATAAAGAGCGATGAGCAGGCCAAAGAACGCGGCAGCCAAAAGAATAAACGCGTTAAAGTGATACAGGCGCAAGGAAAAATCCATACCGGACCCTACCCAGGGAAGAGTAAGTGCCGCTTCTTTCCTGAATAAATAGCAAGAGATAAGAAAGACTCCACCAGTAGCAAGGAGAGTAAATATCCCCCTCCATCTCTTAGGCAGGCAAAAGACCAGAACCCCTGCTGATAACGGTATAAGAATAAGTGAAAGCAACATCTTCTCTATCATCTTATGACGCCCACCGCGGCCTGAAGCACCGCGTTTTGTACTATATAATTAGGATAATAAATAAAGATACCTCCGGCTAAAGATAAAAATGCGAGTAAGGCCACGCAAAAGACCATTAAAGAAGAAGATTCTCGGACACTATCCCCTTTTGCCTCTCCCAAGAACACCAGGTTAAAGGCCCGGAAAAGATATAATATGGTTAACACCGCCCCGCATAAAAATAAAGCGGCAATTATCAGGTGTCCGCTGCCCAGCGCCGCGGAGATGACCATATACTTAGCGAAAAACCCGCCAAAAGGAGGAATCCCCATCACCGAAAAGGCGCAGGCAAGAAACGATATGGCGGTAACAGGCATAGTCCGGATCAAACCTCCGAGCCGGGTGATATCTTTAGTCTTGGCGTTCTGTTCCACTATGCCCGCGCATAAGAAAAGCCCGGCCTTACTTAAACCGTGCATCAGGATATAAAGCAGGCTGCCGGCTACGCCGATCTGGATGCCAAGTGAGAATCCTAAAAATATAAAGCCGATCTGGCTGATAGTAGAATAAGCGATAATCCTTTTGAGATCCGTCTCCACCAAAGCCGCTCCGGCAGAGATCAGCGCGCTTAATCCCGCCAGGGCCGGAATAATAACCTGCCAGTGCAGGTTTAGCGGTATGGTGGCCACGAATAACCTGGCGAATACATAGACCCCGATCTTGACCAGGACTGCCGCGTGCAAAAGCGCGGTCACCGGAGAGGGCGCCACGCCGGCATCAGGAAGCCAGGTATGCAAAGGCAGAGTAGCAGACTTAGAGAATATCCCCACCAGGATAAGGGCGATAGTCAAATTAGATATAGGATGAATTTTAGCTGCCTCCCTGATAGCTAATAAGTCAAAAGAGCCTGTCTCCTGGCAGAGGCGAATAAACCCTAAGAGCATCACCAGCGCCCCGAAAACGGTAACCAAAAACGCCTTATCCGCGCGCAATACGTGTTGTTTCTGGCGGGAGAAGCCGATAAGCCGCCAGCTGGTAATACCGGTGATCTCCCAGAAAATATAAAGCAATATCAGGTTCGCGGAAAAGACCAGCCCCATCATCGCCCCCAGGAAGAGCACCACCATAAAGTAGTATTCGTTCCGGTTCTGGTAGTGGCTGATATAACCGTAAGAGTAAAGGATGATTACCGCGCTGATAAATGAAGAAACCAGCGCCATAAATATTGCCAGGGTATCGGCGGTAAAAATAAAATTAAATCCCTGCGATAAAACCCTGGAGATACTTACAGCCTGGCCGGTCAGCGCCTGCGGCAGCAGAAAACATGAGAAGGCAAAAGGCAAGGCAATAAGGAGAAAAGAAATCTTATCCCTGAATCGCTCCGAGATCCTGCCTATGGTAGGCAGGGCGAACGAGCCGATGACCGGGATAAAAATAATTAAAAACAGGATTAGTTTCATAATACCTTTAAGAGCCCGCTGATCCGGTTGATAATCCGATATGGTTTCTCTATCTTCACCTGGCTCTTAGGGCTAGAGCCCACCGGCACGATAATGGTCCTGATACCCGCGCGCCTTCCTGCCTGGGCATCAATAGCCATATCCCCGACATAAACAGCCTCCGCCGGGCTAAGAGAAAACTTGCGGATGATCTTATTCAGGATTTCCGGGTGAGGCTTACCATGCCGCAGCTTATCCGCGCAGAGGACAAAATTAAAATAGCGTCCTATCCCCAAGTGTTTAATGAGGATAAGCGAGAACTCTGTCGGCCGGTTACTGGCTACCGCCAGTTTATAGCCTTTATTCTTCAAATACTCCAATACCCTCTTGGCCCCGGTGATAAGCCGGGAATATTTTACCAGGCTCTGACGGTGGTGCCGGCGGTAAACCCTCAACACGGATGCCAGGTCTTCTCTTTTCACAAACGGCTTAAGGAGATTATCATCCCCCCACCCTACTGCCCGGCGGATGACTAAAGGCCCGCGCGCAGGATAGCCGAACTTACGCATGGCGTAATTAAAACTCTTGTTTATCGCCAGATACGCGTCAACCAGGGTCCCGTCTAAGTCAAAAATAATTAATTTGATGTTTTCCATATTAAATAATTAAAAGGCAGGGGATCTATCCCTGCCTTTTAATTTAGAATAGACGA
>JAQTUD010000029.1 GCA_028710405.1 Candidatus Omnitrophota bacterium | reverse complement strand
CTTACTTTGTCTGTCTTAAAAACGCGCAGATACCTTCTGCGGCCCTCTTGGCCATACCCATTGCTTCAATTACCGTTCCTTCACCTCCCACAATATCCCCTCCGGCAAAAACTCCCGGCATAGAGGTTTGCATATCCTCAGCCGTCACGGCAACATCGCCGTATTTATCAGTTTTTATCTGAGGGGTAACTTTAGTTAATACCTGATTTGCCTGTAGGCCAACGGCGATAATAGCCACATCGCAATCCAGTTGAAAATTACTTCCTTCTATCGGCACCGGCCTTCTCCTGCCGGAAGCATCCGGCTCTCCCAGCTTACACTCCAGACAGGTGATCTTCTTCACGAAATCGGCTTCATCGCCGACCAATTCCACCGGCTGCACCAGAAATCGGAAATTTATCCCTTCTTCTTTGGCATGCTCTATCTCTAGCCGGCGCGCAGGCATCTCTGTTTGTGTGCGGCGGTAAAGAATAGTAGTATTGGGGGCAATGCCGTTTAGCTTCTGCAGGCGCAGCGCGGCCCTGGCGGCATCCATAGCGGTATTACCGCCTCCAATCACTACCATACTCTTACCGACATTGACCGGGGTATGCGCGTGGGGAAACTGATAAGCCGACATCAGATTTACCCTGGTGAGAAACTCATTGGCAGAGTAAACGTTACATAAATTATCCCCCGGGATCCCCAGAAATGATGGCACTCCCGCGCCCAGTCCAAGAAATACCGCGGAGAATCCTTCGGAAAAAAGCTCGACAACATCTTTGACTTTACCTATAATAGCATTCGGCTGGGTTTCTACTCCCATCTTCCTCAAATAATCAATCTCGGCGTCCAGGATATCCCGCGGCAGACGAAATGGCGGAATACCGTAGCGTAACACGCCTCCGGTTTTATGCAGGGCCTCAAAGATAACCACCTTTATACCGCGCCGGCTTAATTCCCCGGCACAGCATAACCCCGCCGGCCCGGAACCAACAACCGCTACCTTAAACCGGCTAAGATCCTTATCCTTATCCGCTTGAGTCTCAACATTATTCTTTGCACCATAATCCCCTACAAACCTCTCTAAGAAATGTATATTGATCGCTTCAAGGCTGGCGAAAAGTTCGCCTTTCCTAGTCAATACACAGGCCTTGCGGCACTGATACTCCGCCGGACAAACCCTACCGCAGATAGAAGGAAAATTATTCTTCTTGCGGATAGTAAGATAAGCCCCGGAAAAGTCGTTTTCAGTCATCTGTCGGATAAATGTCTTGATATCTATACCCACTGGACAACCGGAGATACAGGTAGGATTCTTGCATTGCAGGCAGCGGGCGGCTTCAGCCAAAGCCTCATCCTTGCTATAACCCAAGACTACCTCGGAGAAACTCGCGGAGCGCTCCCCTGCGGCCAGCTCTTTTACTTTTACCGGTTCTTTTCTCATCTTAATTTAAGATTACAGATATGTTTTTCCTTATCCGCGTAGATACGGTTCCTTTTATCCAGGCCCTTCCAGTCCACCTTGCTACCTTCAAACTCCGGGCCATCCACGCAGCTGAATTTAGTCTTTCCATCCACCACTACCCGGCAGCATCCGCACATACCGGTGGCGTCTATCATCAAGGCGTTTAAGGAAACTATTACCTTTACCCCGAACTTACCCGCCATCTCAGAGACCCTTTGCATCATCGGGATCGGGCCAACAGCATAAACTAAATCATACTTGCCACCCTCAAGGCATTCCTTTAATATTTCAGTAACAAAACCCTTTCTGCCGTAAGTACCGTCGTCGGTAGCGATATGGAACTGGCTTGACGCGGATTTTAATTCCTTCTCTAAGATTAATAATTCCTTGGTCCTTGCCCCCAGGATAGTAGTAACATCATTACCTGCTGACTTTAAAGCCTTGGCTACCGGATATATCTCAGCGATACCCACTCCGCCCCCCACCAGGATCACTCTTCCGTAATTTTTGATCTCGGTGGCATGGCCTAAAGGCCCTACCAGGGCATATAATGAGCCCCCGGTATTAAGTTTACCCAAAAGACGGGTAGTCAGGCCAGCCTCCTGGAATATGATAGTAACCGTGCCTGCGGCGGCATTGCTCTCTACGACAGTCAGAGGGATCCTCTCGCCTTCTTCAGAGACCATCAGCACGATAAACTGCCCGGCCGCGCTCTTGCGGCTGATCTCGGGGGCCTCCAGGACCATCCTGACAACACGCACCCCGGAAAAATCCGATAAAACTTCTTTATTTAATATTTTTACGCTCATATTTATTGGGTTTGTGCCTAATTTTTAGGCAGGTGGCTAAAAAACAAAAGGTGTCCTTTCATTTTAATCAGAAAGGACACCTTTGTCCAGACTTAAAATTAGCGATAAAAGAATAACACAGGGCCTATTTTTGTCAAGCCCTTTTCTTAATTCAACCCAAACCGCGGTTTTGGCGGATCAGGCGGCGGCTCAAGCAGCTTTTTAATCGCCTCAAATATTACTTGAATATCTGCTTCGTGCAGTTGGTACTTACGCTCCAACTCCTCAAGTTTCCCTGCTAATTCCTTATGTGTCAGAAGCACCTGCCGTAGCTTTACAAATGCCCGCATAATAGCGATATTTACCTGAATGGCCCGCTTAGAATTAAGTACACTTGAGAGCATCGCTACCCCTTCTTGAGTAAAAACATATGGGAGATATCTCCTGCCGCCTCGCTTTGAGGTTGCATTTTGCAACCTCAAATATTCTTTTTTCGTTAGCTGAAACATAAAATCCTCGGGGAAACGCTCAATATTCCTTTTAACCTGAAGGTTCAAATTTTTTGTCTCCACGCCATATAATTCCGCTAAATCCTTATCCAGCATTACCTTCTTACCCCGCACCAATAAAATCTTTGCCGCCACCACCTCTACCGAAATCTCTCTTTTTCCCATAATAACTCCTTTCTATTATAATAGACGTAAAAAGGAGTAAAATCTAACAGGTATTTTTATCTCTCCAGGGATTCCTTGCATAAACGGCAGGGGGCCGAGGCCGGATAGTCACCGGTAAAACAAGCGGTGCAGAAATTCTCTTTTGGCAGGGGCATGGAACTCAACATTCCCTCCAGGCTCAGGTATTCCAGGCTACTGGCGCCGATAAAATCCCTGATCCAGGCGATATCGTGATTAAAAGCGATCAACTCTTTTTTAGTAGGAAAATCTATTCCGTAGTAACAGGGAAACCTAAGCGGCGGGCAGCTTACCCGCATATGCACTTCTTTTGCCCCTGCCTCCAGTAACGCCCGGACACGCCTCTTGGAGGTGGTGCCGCGCACGATAGAATCTTCTATTATCACTACTTTCTTGCCGGCCAATACTTCTTTTAAAGGGTTGAGTTTTATGCGTACCCGGAAATCGCGCATATCCTGGCTGGGCTGGATAAAGGTCCTGCCGACATAGTGGTTACGGATCATTCCGTATTCAAAGGGTATCTTGCTGGCCTGGGCAAAGCCTAATGCCGCGTAGGTCCCGGAATCAGGGATAGGCATTACAATATCGGCGGGCACGGGAAATTCCGCGGCCAACCGCGCGCCTAATTTCTTGCGCGCCAGATAAACATTGTGGCCAAAGATGTTGCTATCCGGACGGGCAAAATATATATATTCAAAAATGCAATATGCCCGGCGCGGCTGCTCGGCGAATTTAAATGTTTCTATCCTATCCTTATAAATAAATACACACTCCCCGGGCTCAATATCGCGTATATATTGCGCCCCGATAAGATCCAAGGCACAGGTCTCACTGGCCAGGATATAAGCCCCGTCTAATTTCCCCAGGCAGAGCGGCCGCCAGCCAAAAGGATCCCGCGCTCCTATCAGCACATCATTAAGCATCAGCACCAAAGAATATGCCCCTTCTAAATGTGCCAGGGACCAGGTGATCGCTTCTTTATAATCCTTCTTGTTCGGGCTATGTGCTAATAGATGCGCGATGATCTCCGAATCCATAGTAGTCTGGAATAGCGCGCCATTAGTCTCTAAGTCTTCGTGCAGACGGATAGTGTTAGTGAGGTTGCCGTTATGGGCAATGGCGATATCGCCGATCTTGGATTTTACGTAAAAGGGCTGGGTATTTTTCAGGGAGCTGCTACCGGTGGTGGAATAACGCAAGTGCCCTACTGCCATTTCTCCTTTAAGCGCGCGGATATTTTTTTCATCAAAGACATCATTCACCAGGCCCATCCCTTTATGCAGATAGGTCCGGCGGCAGTTGCGGGTGATTATCCCGGCAGATTCCTCTCCGCGGTGCTGCAGGGCGTAAAGCCCCAGGTAAGCCATCCTGGCCGCGTCTTTATGCGGGTAGATCCCGAATATTCCACACACATTTACCTTCTTTCGTAGGTTGAGTAGTAGTAAGGAGTATATGCCTTGAATTCCGCGGCGCAGGTATCTACCAGTTTGAAATCTGGTTTGATACCAAAAGATTGCCGCAGAGATAATATCTCCTCTTCATCTTTACCTAATAATTTCGCCAGTTGCCGGTCGCTGAAACCGAATTCCTTGGCCTCAAGCAAAAGTTCTTTTTCCAGAGAATGCTTATTAGCCACGATCCTGGATTCCAACTCAATGATCTCCTTAATATTATGCAGGAACCAGCGGTCAATCTTGGCTAGCTCAAAGATCTCATCAATATCCATACCCGCCCTGAAAGCGTCCCCGAGATAGAATATCCTTTCGGCGTTGGGCACCCGTAACTTGCCCCTGATCTCCTCGGGATCTAAAGCCACGCTCTCTAAACCGTATTTTTTTATCTCAAGAGAGCGCAGGCCCTTTTGCAGCGCCTCCTTAAATGTCCTGCCGATGGCCATCGCCTCCCCCACTGACTTCATAGAAACGGTCAGCGTCGGATCGGCGCAGGCGAACTTCTCAAAAGTAAAACGCGGGACTTTCACCACGCAATAATCTATTGCCGGTTCAAAACAAGCCGGGGTCTCCCTGGTAATATCATTAGCTATCTCATCCAGGGTATAGCCGACCGCAAGCTTTGCGGCAATTTTGGCAATAGGAAAACCCGTGGCCTTGGAGGCGAGCGCGGAACTCCTGGAGACCCGGGGATTCATCTCTATCACTACCATCCGCCCCGTCTGCGGATTAACGGCAAATTGGATATTGGAACCGCCGCAAGCCACGCCAATCTCCCTGATACAGGCAATAGCGGCATCACGCATCTTCTGGTATTCTTTATCGGTCAAGGTCTGCGCCGGGGCAACGGTAATGCTATCTCCGGTATGCACACCCATGGGGTCGAGATTCTCAATAGAACAGATCACCACCACATTATCTTTTGCGTCCCGCATTACCTCCAGCTCAAATTCTTTCCATCCGATCACCGATTCTTCGATCAATATCTCACTGATCATGCTGCACTCCAGGCCGCGCTTGGCTAAAGATTTGAATTCAGCCATATTATAAGCCACTGCCCCGCCAGTGCCCCCGAGAGTGAAACTCGGCCGGATGATCAGAGGAAACCCGATTGCCCTGGCGACTTCCAAGGCCTGATCCAAATTATACGCCTGGCCGCTCTGCGGCAGGTCAAGTCCGATCTTCTGCATCGCCTTCTTAAACAACTGCCTGTTTTCGCCTTTTTTTATCGCCTTGATATCAGCGCCAATAGTCTCTACTTTATATTTTTTTAAGGTCCCTCTCTCGGCAAGCTCTATGGTCACGTTTAAAGCGGTCTGCCCCCCTAAAGTAGGCAGGAGCGCCTGCGGCCTTTCTTTAGCGATTATCTTTTCTATGATCTCAGCGGTAATCGGCTCAATATAAGTCTTATCCGCCATTTGCGGGTCGGTCATAATAGTGGCGGGGTTGGAATTTACCAGAATTACCTCAAAGCCTTCCTCTTTCAAGACCTTGCAGGCCTGGGTACCCGAATAATCAAACTCGCAGGCCTGGCTGATCACGATCGGGCCGGAGCCGATAATTAATATCTTTTGAATGTCTGTGCGCTTTGGCATTTTTTCCAGCTATCAGCTCTCAGCTATCAGTCATCAGCTTTTTAGCTGAAGACTGATGTCTGAAAGCTGAAGACTCAACGATTTTTCTTCATTAATTTTATAAACTCTCCAAACAAGTAATTGGCGTCGTGCGGGCCGGCAGAGGCTTCAGGATGGAACTGCACCGAGAATACGGGGAATTTTTTATGCCGCATCCCCTCCAGCGTCCGGTCATTTAAATTCATATGGGTGATCTCTATATCTTTCTTATTTAAGGATTCCATATCCGCGCAAAACCCGTGGTTCTGCACAGTCACCGCGATCCTGCCTGTTTTGAGATCCTTTACCGGATGGTTGGCTCCGTGATGGCCGAATTTCAACTTGTAAGTATTGCCTCCCATTGCCAGGGCCAGTATCTGATGCCCCAGGCAGATCCCGAAAATAGGGACCTTGCCGATCAACTGGCGGGTAGTCTCGATCACATAACTCAGCGCTGCCGGATCGCCGGGACCGTTGGATAGCAGGACTCCGTCAGGTTTTAATTTGAGTATGTCCTGGCTGCTCGTCCGAGCTGGTAGGACTACGCACTGACAATCTCTATTCATAAGCTCTCTTAAAATATTATATTTCACCCCGCAGTCCAGGACCGCGACCTTATATTTACTCTTTTCTCCTGACCAGGTATATTTTTTCTGTGCGCTGACTTCTTTGACCAGGTCTACACCTACCAGGCCAACAGATTCCCTGGCTTTCTTAACCAGTGTTTTTTCATCTTCTCCGTTGGTAGACAAAGCCGCTTTCATCGCCCCGCAGGAGCGGATATGCAGGGTGAGCGCGCGCGTATCAATGCCTTCGACACCTACAATATTATTTTCTTTAAGGAAATCTGCTAAAGTTTTATGGGAACGCCAGTTACTGGCTACTTTACTGTATTCTTTGACTACAAAACCTTCCAAGAAAGGCCGCCGCGATTCCATATCCTCCGGATTTATCCCATAGTTACCTATCAGCGGATAAGTCATAGCCACAATCTGGCCTTTATAGGAAGGATCGGTGATGATCTCCTGGTAACCGGCCATGCTGGTATTAAAAACTACCTCTCCGCACCTGGTGCCGGCAGCGCCGAAGGATCTGCCTCTAAAAATCGTTCCGTCTTCTAAGGCTAATATTGCTTTCATTTTTTATTTAACGCTGCTTTAATGAATTCCCTGAACAAGGGATGCGCGCAATCCGGCCGGGATTTAAACTCGGGATGAAATTGCACCGCGATAAAATAGGGATGGTTCTTTAACTCCACCATCTCTACCAGATCTTTCTTCTGATATACCCCGGAGAAGACCATTCCCTTCTTCTCCAATAACTTCCTGTATTTATTATTAAATTCATACCTGTGGCGGTGCCTCTCTTGGACCAGGATTCTACCATAAGCTTTGTGCGCCAGGGTATTTTTCTTGATCACGCAAGGGTAAGCGCCCAGGCGCATTGTCCCGCCTAAATCCTTAACGCCCCCCTGCTCGGCTAATAAACTGATCACCGGCTGCCTGGTTTTGGGCTTGAACTCCGTGGAATTCGCCTCTTTTAATCCGCAGGCGTTCCTGGCAAACTCCAGCACCGCGCACTGCATACCTAAACATAAACCCAGGAAAGGAATTTTATTCTCCCGGGCGAATTTTATCGCCTTGATCTTTCCTTCAATACCCCGATAGCCGAAACCCCCGGGAACTAATATCCCTGACACATCTTTTAAGGCCTTTTTGGTCCCTTCTTTTTCAATATCCTCGGGATCGATCTTTATTACTTCCACTTTGGTGTCATTGGCGATCCCGGCGTGCACCAAAGATTCGTAAATAGATTTATAGGCATCCTGCAGGGTGATGTATTTACCCACCAGGGCGATAGTCACTTTATTCTTTGGGCAAAGGGCCCTCTCTACTACCGTCTTCTCCCAATCTTTTAAGTCGGACAACTTACATATCAGTTTAAAATGGCTTAGGATTATCTCATCTAATATTTGCTCTTTGAATACCAGCGGTATCTGATAGATCGATTCCACATCCCTGGCTTCAATGACCGCTTCCTTACGCACATTACAGAATAAAGATATCTTTTCTTTTAAATCATTTGATAACGGCTTCTCCGTACGGCAGATAAGTATATCCGGCTGGATCCCTATCTCGCGTAATGTCCCTACGCTATGCTGGGTGGGCTTGGTCTTTATCTCCTCGGCGCACTTTATATAAGGCACAAGGGTCACATGCACATAGAGCACATTATCCCTGCCGGCGTCCAGCCCGAATTGCCTGGCTGCCTCTAAAAACGGGAGGCTTTCAATATCGCCAACTGTCCCGCCGATCTCAGCGATAATGACATCCGCTCCGGAGACTTGCGCCACCTTCCTGATCCTCTCTTTTATCTCATTGGTAATATGCGGGATCACTTGAATTGTCTTGCCCAGATAGTCGCCATGCCGCTCTTTGGTGATCACCGCGTTATAGATCTGGCCGGTAGTAATATTATTGCATTTAGCCGGAGTAGCGTGGGTAAATCTCTCGTAATGCCCCAGGTCCAGGTCCGTCTCTGCCCCGTCTTCGGTGACATAAACCTCGCCGTGCTGATAAGGGTTCATCGTCCCGGGATCAACATTAATATAGGGGTCGAACTTCATCAGCGAGACTTTCAGGCCGCGGGATTCCAGCAACCTGCCTATAGAGGCAGAAGTGATCCCTTTGCCTAAGCTGGAAATGACCCCTCCGCTCACAAAGATAAATTTTGCCATGGGTGAATTTCTCCGGTATTCAGGTGGGATTAAAGAAAAAGCGTTTAGCGCCGACACTTTCGGCCTGCTAAACGCCATTGTTTATGTCTACGTAATTCCACCTTGAATTACATCCAAAATATACCACAATTTTCATCTCAGGTCAAACACATTTGAGATATTCGTCAATAGCGCGCGCGGCAGACCTCCCTTCAGCAATCGCCCAGACTACCAGGGACTGGCCACGGCGCATATCTCCGCAGGAGAAGACCCCGGCGCGGGAAGTCATGAAATCCTCCCCGCACTTTACGTTACCGCGGTTATCTAACTCCAGATTTAATCCCTCAATCGGGCCCTTTCTCTCCGGAGCGAAAAATCCCAAAGCCAAAATCACCATATCCGCTTCAATCTCAAAATCCGTACCCGGTACTTCCTTCCCTAAATTCGCCTTTGCGCAAGAGAGTTTTTTTACCCGGCCGCTTTCACCGATAAACTTTTTAGTCAAGACCGACCACCTGCGCTCTACGCCTTCTTGGTGGCTAGAGGAAGTCTTTAAGACTAACGGATATTTCGGCCAGGGAAGATCTTCTGTCCGGTACTCTGACGGCTGAGGCAATAACTCAATTTGCGTAACACAAGCCGCCTGCTGTCTGCATGCGGTCCCCACACAATCAGATCCGGTATCTCCTCCGCCGATGACCAACACTTTCTTGCCTTTAGCATTTATAATTTCATCGGCGGGGATCTTGTCTCCGGAGGCAACCCTGTTTACCTGGGTAAGATAATCCATGGCAAAATAAATACCCGATAGCTCCCTGCCCTCTACCGCCAGATCCCTAGGCTTTCGGCAGCCGCAGGCAAGACAGAGAGCATCAAACTCTTTACTTAATTTTTTTATATCTTTATCCACGCCGATATTTACTCCGGGACGAAATTCTATTCCTTCTTCTTCCCAAATCTTGATCCTTCTATCTAATATATCTTTCTCTAATTTGAAATCCGGGATACCAAAACGTAAAATCCCGCCTATCTTACTATCCCTTTCAAAAACCGTAACCGTGTGCCCGGCTTTATTTAATTGGTCGGCGCAACTTAATCCCGCGGGCCCGGATCCAATAACAGCGACGCGTTTACCACTGCGCGCCAATGGAGGCAAGGGTTTGATCAAGCCTTCTCTAAAGGCGTATTCGGCAATGGCTAATTCATTCTCTCTGATAGTTACCGCATCGTCATTGATCCCCAACACACAGGAAAATTCGCAAAGCGCCGGACAAACCCTACCGGTAACCTCGGGAAGACTATTAGTGGCAAAGAGCAATCGTGCTGCTTCTTCCCAATGCCCGCCAAAAACAAGGTCGTTCCACTCCGGGATATAGTTGGCTATTGGGCAGGCCCAGTGGCAGAAGGGCGTGCCGCAATCCATACAACGGGAGGCCTGCTCCTGGGAACAACCATCCTCTCGCGGCAGGCATACATTACGGTAGTCTTTTACCCGCTCGCATACCGGACGATATTCTCCGTTCTGCCTTTTAATTTTCAAGAAGCCTTTTATATCACCCATCTAAAACCTCGCTTAATTCCGGCTCCTCTTTCTGCGCCGATTCATTCAAAATCCGCTTATACTCCCGCGGCATGACCTTGACGAATTTCCGGATCTGGCGTTCAAAATTATCCAGGATCTTCTGGGCGACTTCGCTGTGGGTATAACGATAGTGATTTTGCAGCAACCGATAGACCTCTCTCACATCTTCAACCGCAAGAATATCCAGATCGACCATCTCCGGGTTACATACCTGTTTGAAATTCGTGCCCGGGTCATAAACATAGGCAACGCCCCCGGACATCCCGGCGGCAAAATTCCTCCCCGTCCGGCCCAGGATAAGTACTTTACCTCCGGTCATATATTCGCAGCCGTGGTCACCCACGCCTTCGGCTACGGCCGTCAAACCGGAATTCCTGATGCAAAATCTCTCCCCGGCAATCCCTCTGATGTAGGCCTGGCCGCTGGTGGCGCCATAAAAAGCGGTATTGCCGATAATGATATTATCCTGCGAACGGTAAGTAGCGGACTTATCCGGATAGACGATCAACTTTCCTCCGCATAAACCCTTTCCGACATAATCATTGGCCATACCCTCCAACTCAAAGGTCACTCCCCGCGTAAGCCAGGCCGCGAAACTCTGCCCGGCTGTACCTTTGAATTTACAGTAGATGGTATCATCGGTAAGCCCATCCTCTCCGTAACGCTTGCAGATCTGTCCGCTCAACATCGCTCCGGTAGCGCGGTTTATATTTTGAATAGGCAACTCAATGATGACCCCTTCTTTATTCTCAAGGGCGCCTTTGGTAAGCTCAATAAGTTTAAGGTCAAGTACGTCATTTATACCGTGCTCCTGGCGGATCACTTGGTGGATTCCCACGCTAACCGGCACATCCGGCTTGTAAAGGATCCTGGAAAAATCTATTTGCTTGGCCTTCCAGGGCAGGATATCCGTATTCGGCTCTAATAGATCAGTCCTGCCGACCATCGCCTCCACCGTCCTTATGCCCAGCTCCGCCATGACTTGGCGTAATTCCTGGGCGACAAAATGAAAATAATTGATGATATATTCCGGCTTGCCGCAGAATCGCTTCTCCAATTCCTGATCCTGTGTAGCGATCCCCACCGAACAATTATTCAGATTACAGTGCCTGAGCATCACGCATCCTAAGACTACCAGGACCGCGGTACAAAAACCGAATTCTTCGGCTCCTAATAAACAAGCGATAGCCACATCCCGGCCGGTGCGCATTTGTCCGTCGGCCTGCAGGCGCACGCGGCTTCTCAAGTCATTCAGTACTAATGTCTGATGCGTCTCGCTCAATCCTAATTCCCAGGGGAGGCCGGCGTGTTTTATGGAACTCCAAGGCGAGGCACCAGTGCCGCCATCGCCTCCTGAAATAAGGATCATATCCGCATGGCCCTTAGCCACACCCGCGGCAACTGTTCCTACTCCGACCTCAGAGACCAATTTCACGCTGATACGCGCTTGCGGATTAACATTCTTTAGATCAAATATCAACTGCGCCAGGTCTTCAATGGAATAAATATCGTGGTGCGGCGGAGGAGAGATCAAGGTCACACCTGGCGTAGTGTAACGTGTCTTGGCGATAATCGCGCTTACCTTATGTCCGGGTAACTGCCCTCCCTCTCCAGGTTTGGCTCCCTGGGCGATTTTGATCTGTAATTCATCGGCATTAACCAGGTAATTTGTGGTTACCCCAAAACGTCCGGAAGCAACCTGTTTTATCGCGCTCCTTAAAGAATCACCATTAGGCAAAGGAATAAAACGCGCGGGATCCTCTCCTCCTTCGCCGGTATTAGATTTACCCCCCAACCTGTTCATCGCCGTGGCGATAGTCTCATGAGTAGCTTTACTGATAGAACCAAAACTCATCGCTCCGGTGGCGAAACGCCTGGCTATATCCTCTATCGGCTCAACCTCATCTATAGGAATAGGGGTGGCTTTCTTAAAACGTAAAAGGCTCCTTAGAGTAGCCGGCTGCGACGACTGGTCGTTGATCAGCCGGGAAAACTCCAGGTATCTTTTGGCGTCGTTATTGCGCGCGGCATCCTGCAGGGCGGCGATACTTTCGGGATTCCAGAGATGGAATTCACCGTCTCTCTTCCACTGATAATGCCCGCCGGTAGATAAGTAAGGAACTTGTTCCTGGCCGGCCCCGAAAGCAGCCTGATGCCTGAGGATCACCTCCCGATATATTTCTTTTAATCCGGCTCCGCCGATCCGGGAGGGCGTGCCGGTAAAATATGTATCTATTACCTCCGTGCCCAACCCTAAGGCTTCAAAGATCTGGGCCCCTCGGTAGCTCTGCAGGCAAGAGATCCCCATCTTAGAGAGGATCTTCAAGATCCCTTTATCTATGGCCTTGATGTAATTATGTAAGCCGGTTTCCAAATCTGTGCGCGCCTGGTTATCTCTAACCAATTCTTCTACCGCCGCAAAAGCAAGGTAAGGATTGACGCAGTCGGCGCCATAACCAAATAATAACGCGAAGTGATGCACCTCGCGCGGTTCGCCGGTCTCCAGGATGATGCCGATCCGCGTACGCAGGGCTTTCTTAACCAGGTGCTGATGCACCGCGCTTGAAGCCAACAGCACCGGTATGGCCGCCTGATCTTTATTCACCCCGCAGTCGCTTAAAATAATAAAGGTAAAACCTTTATTTATCGCACCTTCGGCCTGGAGGCAGATATCTTCCAGTGCTTTCTTAAAACCGTCTTTTTTAGAGGCAGAAAAGAGCAAAGAAATATCTTTGCTGCGAAAACCATTTATTCTTATCTGCCGGATCTTCTCTAACTCCTCGTTAGTCAGAATCGGCTGCCTTACTAATAATTTATGGCAGTGCTCACTTGTTTCATCCAAAAGATTCTTCTCCGGCCCCAGATAGGTCTTTAGGCTCATGACCAGTTCTTCCCGGATCGGGTCGATCGCCGGATTGGTCACCTGGGCGAACAACTGCTTGAAATAACTAAAGAGCGGCTG
>JAQTUD010000028.1 GCA_028710405.1 Candidatus Omnitrophota bacterium | reverse complement strand
CTTTTACCGCCCCGCGCCAGGAGGACTTAGAGATCCTGGAAAAATCTCCGGAGAAGGTGATGGCGCGTTCTTACGACCTGGTTTTAAACGGCAATGAGATCTGCTCCGGCTCTATCAGGATCCATAATCAGCAATTGCAGGAGCGGATTTTTAAGATTATCGGCATAAGCCAAGAGCAGGCGCGCGAGCGTTTCGGTTTCCTTCTGGATGCTTTTCAATTCGGAGCGCCCCCGCACGGCGGGATTGCGTTGGGCATAGACAGGTTTTTGGCAATACTGGCTGCCCAGCAAAGTATCAGAGAGGTAATTGCTTTCCCCAAGAATAGCGCCGGGGTTTGTCCCTTGACAGACGCTCCGGCTCAAGTAGAAGAAAAACAATTAAAAGAATTGCATTTAACCATCAAGAAAGGGAGGGAAGGGAAATGAAGAAACTGTGTGTTGTAAGTTACGCGCTATGCGTCGTGTTTTCAGTTGCTATGTTATCGGGTTGCGTGGTCAGGACTTATTCTTTGACCAGGGATAGGGTGGACCAGGACCTCACAGGAGGTAATCGCGGTTATTTAAAAGGCCAGGCGCCCCAGGTGGAGGGAGATAGAAGGCAAGATCGCACTACCCAAGTTGTGGAGGTAGAGATAGGCTCTCCTTTTAAATTTGAAAGAGGCAAGAAGGTAAAAGTTCAGGAAGCTAAGGAAACAGAGGCGCTGAAAGAGCCGGCCACAGGCGAGGGCAATCAGGGTTATATTACCCAGAGTGTCCAGCCGCAGATAGCCGAGGTCGCGCCTTTTGAAAAATATACCATTCAGAAGAACGATACCTTGCAGAAGATCTCGCAGAAATTCTACGGCACTACCAAAAAATGGAAGAAGATCTTTGATGCCAATCAGGATGTCCTGAAGAGCCCGAATAAGCTTTATCCCGGGCAGGCCATCAATATACCTATCGAACGCATGTCAGAACCTCAAGAGAACCTGAAATAACGCAAAATGGATAAACTAATTACCTTACACACTCATCAAGAGGCCCAGGCGATCCTTGGGCCTTGCGATGAGAACTTGCGCAGGATAGAAAAGGAATTCAAGGTCAAGATAGCTGTCCGCGGGGAGAACATCAAGATCAGCGGTACGGCTGTCAACATCAAAAAGGCTTCCGCTTTTATAGAATCTTTTTTGGAGTCCTTACGCAGCGGCAAGGGTAATCCCGGCCATATAGGCCTGGATTACCTGATGGCGGATTTCGCTAAGGCCAAGCGCCGGCCGGGGCTATCTTCTATTGAAGGAGATATCTTTTTCTCCTCTTCCGGAAAACGCATAGGCCCGCGCACAAAAGGCCAGAAGGAGTACGTAGAGGCGATCAGGAAATACGATATTGTATTCGGGCTCGGCCCGGCCGGGACCGGTAAGACGTATCTGGCGATGGCATCTGCGGTAGAGGCGCTCAAGAAACAGCAGGTGCGCAGGATCATACTTACCCGTCCGGCTATTGAGGCAGGAGAGTCTTTAGGGTTCTTGCCCGGAGATATGTATGAAAAGATTTCTCCTTACCTGCGCCCCCTTTATGACGCCCTTTACGATATGGTGGAGGGTGAGCGCATTGAGAAGTATCTTGAGGCCGGCATCATTGAAGTAGCGCCTCTGGCATATATGCGCGGCAGGACCTTAAATGACGCCTTTATCATCCTGGATGAGGCGCAAAACTGCACTGCCGAGCAGATGAAAATGTTTCTTACCCGCCTGGGATTTGACTCCAGGGCGGTGGTCACCGGAGATATGACCCAAAGTGACCTGCCTGATGGCAAACCTATAGGGTTGCTCCAGGCCCAGGATATTTTAGGTGACATCCTGGGGATAAAATTCATCTATTTTACCGGTTTTGACGTGGTCAGGCACCCCCTGGTCCAGACGATCATCGAGGCTTATGATAAAAGTAATCACCAGAAATAAAATAAAATTTGCCCTCCTTGTCCTGGCATTCTTATTGTTTAGCCTGATCGCGCGGATAAACCCGGCCATCCCGCTTTTATTAATCACTCTCCATATATATTTAAGGTCTAGGAAGATCCAGCAGGGCGGACATATTCTTATGAACCTAACACTCTTGTTTATGGTTATCTTTACGCCCGCTTATTATATTATTCGCGGCGGCCTGGACATGTCCTACATACCTTTCTCGCTCGTGCCTATGCTTGCTACCTTATTATTTAATAACCTGGAGATAACTTTTCTGCTTACTACGGCGGTTTCATTTTCTATCGCTTCCATCTCCGGTAATTTTTTTCCCCTGGGCCTGGTCTCTTTTATCGGCGGGGTCCTTTCCGGTATCCTGGTTAAAGATGCGCGCAAGCGCTCAACCGTGATCCGTGCGGGAGTAATCACCGGGATAGCGCAAGCGGTGGTATTAATATTCTCGGAGCGTTTCCAATTAGGCAATTACTCCGGCTATCTGGCCCTTTTATTTAACGGACTGGCATCCAGCATTATTGTTTTAGGTGTTCTTTCCCTATTTGAGTACCTCTTTAAGACTGTCACCAATATCAGCCTCCTGGAGTTGACGGATTTTAACCATCCGCTCTTGCGGCAGATGGTGCAGGATGCCCCGGGGACCTATCACCATAGCCTGGTAGTAGGCAATCTTTCAGAGAACGCCTCCCTGGCAGTCGGCGCCAACGCCCTCTTGGCACGGGTGGGCGCGTATTACCATGATATAGGCAAGATCCAGAAACCGGAATATTTCAGCGAAAACCAGGGCCTGCGCGAGAGTAAGCATGATAATTTATCCCCGGTAATGAGTAAATTAGTGATCATGAACCACGTCAAAGAGGGCGTGGAGTTGGCCAGGAAACATAAGCTTAATCCTTTGCTGATAGATTTTATCCAACAGCATCATGGTTCAAGCCTGGTTTATTATTTCTATCGCCGCGCCATGGAGAACCTGGAGGATGATCAAGAGATAAAAGAGGAGGGTTTTCGTTATCCCGGGCCAAAGCCTAACACTAAAGAGACCGCGATTGTATTATTGGCGGATTCCGTGGAAGCGGCTACCCGCGCCTTAAAAGACCCCTCGCCGGATAAGATCAAGGAAGTAGTCTATAAGATCATCAATAATAAGTTTATTGACGCTCAGCTGGACGCCTGCGATTTGACGCTTAAGGACCTGGAGAATATCTCGGCGGTATTTGTTAGGATATTAAGCGGCATTTATCACAGCCGGGCCAGTTATCCCGAAGAATCAAATAATGGCCTACGCAAGACCTAGCGCTGTGGAGGTAACGGTAAAAAACCTCCAGGATAAAATTCCCCTCTATCCGAAAAGGATAAAAAAGGCAATCCTGAACGTCTTATCAAAAGAAGGCATAAAAAAATCCGGAGAAATAACCGTTTGTTTCGTGGACGATAACAAAATCAAGGAACTTAACAAGGAATATTCCGGCCAGGCCTTCCCCACGGATGTCCTGGCTTTTGATTATTCTAAAAATACAAGCGAGATCTCAGCGGATATAGCCGTATCAACTGAAACAGCCATCCGTCAATCTAAAATTTTTAAGACGACACCTTTATATGAAGTGTATTTATACCTGATCCACGGGGTCCTGCATTTATTAGGATACGACGATGATACCTTAAGAAAACAGGCCCGGATGCAAAAGAGGGCAGAGGCTATCTTAAGCTCTATTCTATTCGCTAAAAATGTCCATCCATAGAACCGAAGCCATAGTCTTAAGCAGAAGGAATTTCCGCGAGACTTCCCTGATAGCTGATTTTTACACTCGGGATTTCGGCAAGGTCAGCGGTTTGTTGAAGGGCTTAAGGGGAGAGCCTGGAAAGTTTGCCAGTTCTCTGGATTTATTCTCCAGGAATGAGATAATATTCTACCGTAAAAGGAATTCTAGCCTGCACCTGGTCTCCCAGTGCGATTTGAGGGACAATTTCGATCTTTTAAGGCGGCAGATCTTTAAAGTGGGAATAGTCAGCTACATGATGGAATTACTGGCGGTATTAATGCCCCAGGAGGATAAGAATGAGGAGGTTTTTGACCTTGCCCTGGCCTGCCTCCAGGAGCTAAAGACCGCCAATAATGCCGAGAAGATAAGCGCTATATTTAAAGTGAAGATGCTTTCTCTCTCCGGTTTTAGGCCGCATCTGGATTCTTGCGTCTCCTGCGGGAATAAGATAATGGACCAATCAAAATTCAGCTTATGTCTTGGAGGCTTACTCTGCCCGGCCTGTTACCGTAAGGACTTAAGCAGCCGGGCGATATTCCGCGGCACGGTAGCTTCCATTATGCACATTGAGAGGAATGATTTTAAGAGTAACCTTAATCTGGGGCTAAACCCGCAGATCAAGAAGGAACTGGAACTGGTCCTGAACGCTTTTTTAACTTTTCATCTGGAGAAGGAACTTAAATCACAGAAGGTTTTAAGAAATTTAGAGGTAGGAGTATAGAGTAAAAAAGTTATCCACAGCTGTAGGGGACACTTAAGTGTCCTCTGCTAACGGATGGGGGCTAGTATGAAAATAGTAATAGTCGGGCCGGGGGCAATGGGGTGTTTGTTCGCCGCTATCTTGACCAAATATATCTCCTGCGCCAGGCAGAATAAAGATGAAGTCTGGCTGCTGGATCACAAAAAGGAGCGCGCCTTATCAATCAGTCAAAATGAGATTATCCTGGAGGGGGTATCAGGGAATTGGCGGATAAAGGTAAGGGCAACCAGCGACCCCAAAGAGATAGGCCAGGCCGATTTAGTGATTATTTGTGTTAAATCTTATGATACTAAGAGCGCGGCGTCTTCTGCGCGCGAGCTGGTAGGGGAAAATACCCTGGTCCTGACCTTGCAGAATGGTATCGGTAACGTTGAGATTATCGGAGAGGTTATCGGGCAAGAGAAGGTCATTGGCGGGGTGACTAATATGGGGGCGACCTTGCTTGAGATGGGAAAACTCCGGCATGCCGGCTCCGGAGAAACGGTGATCGGGCGTATAGATGGAAAGATCCCGGTTCAGATGCGCGCCATCCGCGAATTATTCAATAAGGCCGGTATAGAAACCCGCATATCCCGTGATATAAAAGGATTATTATGGTCTAAGCTGATCATTAACGTTGGGATAAACGCCCTTACCGCGGTAACCAGGTTGCCTAACGGAAAATTAATAGAATTTGAAGGCACGCGCAAGATCTTAAGGGACGCGGTTACCGAGGCGATAAAGGTGGCCAAGAGGAAGAGGATAAAACTTATTTATGACGATCCCCTGGCAAAGGTAGAGGCGGTCTGTGAGGCCACCGCGGAAAATATCTCTTCTATGCTCCAGGATGCCTTAAGGAAGAAACGCACAGAGATAGATTTTATTAACGGGGTGATTGTCAGGCAGGCGCAGGAATTAGGGATCCCTACGCCGGTAAATTTAATATTGGTAGATTTGGTCAAGACTATTGAGGCCAGCTATAAATCAGCTGTCAGCTAATTATGTATTCTGGGAAAGTCCGGTTATATTTAGTTACGGCGCTCGTCTTGGGGTGGGTCTTCGCGCTGGTTTATTTTTTAGGATCAAGGCGGGGGGTTTGTCCTTTTCGTCCGGCTAAGCAGGCCGATATCCGGCGCCTAAAAGAGACAGGGCCGGATATAGCATTACTAGAGGAAGCGCTTACCCTTCTGGTGGCAAGGAAGGATAACGCCGCCCTATTGATCTTTGAGCGGGTACTTAGTGTTGAACCGAATAATCCGCAGGCGCTCTGGGGTAAAGCGGAGGTTTTAAGGAGAGCGCGTAGATATAAAGAGGCGGAGGCGTTGTTAAATAAGGTATTGCAATCCCAGCCGCATCCGGCTTCTTTGATCAGCCTTTCCTATATTAGATATAAAGAAGATAAACTGGACCAGGCCCAGAGATTAGTAAAACAAGCGTTAAAATGCGCTACTTTAAATAGGGAAGATAAAGCCGTGGCTTATATGATGCTGGGGGCTATTAATAGCGGCCGTTCAGGCAAGGGATGGTTCTTGGATAAATTAAGGTACGGGACCAGGATCAGGGGCTATTTTTTAAAAGCCAGGGAACTCGGGCCCGGCCTGCCGGAGGTACACCTGGGCTTGGGGACATTCTATCTTAAGGCCCCGGCAATAGCAGGGGGGGACCTGGATAAGGCTTTCGCGGAATTAACGCAGGCAATAAAGATCGCCCCGGATTTCGCTACTGCCAATGCCCGCCTGGCTCAGGCCTATAAGAAGAAGGGTGACCTGGAGAAATATAATTTTTATCTGGCCAAGGCTCAAAGGCTCGACCCGGAGAATGAAGTTTTAAAAGAGATCAATGAGTAATCCCGTCGGTAAAATATTCTTTTCTGTTTTCTGTCTTCTGTTTTCTGTCTTCTGTTCTCTGGCCGGTTGCCGGAATCAAGAGCTTCACAAATCCCGGCAGCTGATGTTAGGTACCTTTGTGGAGGTTATCTCTTCGGAGAAGGAGGCCAGCGAAATAGTTTTTAAAGAGATAAAACGCGTAGAAGGCTTATTAAGCAAATATGACCCTGCAAGCGAAGTCGCACGCTTAAACAGGCTGGGCAGGTTAAAGGTAAGCCCGGAAACTTTTTACGTAATAAAGAAGTCTAAAGAATTCTATCAGAGTAGTCATGGGGCTTTTGATATCACCGTATCTCCACTCTTGGATCTCTGGGGTTTTACGGATAGGAATTTTTCCAAACCCTCCGAGCGGCAGATAAAAGACGTTTTAAAACTTGTCGGTTCCCAGAAAATTATTTTGCAAGATAAGGATAATGTGGTAAAATTCAGTCTTTCCGGAGTAAAAATAGATTTGGGCGCTATCGCCAAGGGCTATGCATTAGATTGCGCGGTAAAGAAATTAAAAGAACGCGGTATCAAAAGCTGCCTGATAGATGCCGGCGGCCAGATTTATGCTTTAGGGGATAAAAGAGGAGAGCCCTGGAGGATAGCGATCAGGAACCCGCGCGGGGAAGGTTTTTCGGATCTCATCGCTCTTAAGGACGGCGTAGTCTCTACCTCCGGGGATTACGAGCAATATTTCCTGGCGGATAACCGGCGTTACGCGCACATATTTGACCCTAAGACCGGGTACCCGGCTGATTCCGGAGTGATCTCAGTGACCGTAACCGCACCCGACGGCTTAACCGCTGACGCCCTCTCTACGGCCGTATTTGTTTTAGGTAGAGAGAAGGGGCTGGAGTTGATGAAGAAATATCCGTCGGCTAAAGTAAAAATAGTGGAAGGTAAAGACTAAAGATGGATAATCCTGTCAAGACAAACCCGGTTGATAATTATTCCGCGGGGATGTTCATATATTTTTCACAGTTAATTGATAGGGAAGTCGTTGACAAGAATGGCCTGCCTGCGGGGCAGGTTTATGACATCGTAGTCAAGCCTACCGAGGTTTATCCGCAATCTTATGCTTTAATCATCCGCAAGGGCTGGTTTAACCGTAAGTATGCCTTGATCCGCTGGACGGATATCCTGGAGATAGATACTAAGGAGCTCAGGCTGAAGATCGAGGCCGCCGGTATTTCTTTTGCGCAGACCCGTAATAATAAAGAAGAGTTGACCCTGCGCCGGGATATCCTGGATCAGCAGGTGGTGGATACTTATAATCATAAAGTAATCAGGATAAACGATATCCATCTGCTTTTTGTGGACCATTCCTTGATGGCGGCTCATGTGGATATCAGCATCAGGGGCCTTATCCGCAGGCTGGGTTTAGAAAAATGCGTTGATATTTTAGTCGGCATGATTAATAAGAATGCCGATTATCTGAAGAAAGAGTATCTTATCTCCTGGAAACATATCCAGCCTCTTTCTATAAATCCCGTGAGCATGACCATTAAAGTAGATGTGCCGCAGAAACAATTCAGCCGCATCCCTGCCGCGGACTTAGGAGAAGTATTTTTGGATTTAAACATAAAACACCAGATCGCGCTCTTTAAATCGCTGGATTTAAATACCAAGGGAAGGATCTTCCGGAATATAGATTTTAAGACTCAAAGGCTCTTGATTGAAGAGTTAAAAGACGCTGAAGCGGTGGCTGTTTTAAATAACATACCTTCCGACGAAGCCACTGATTTTCTGGAAAAGTTACCCCAGGCGGATGTGGAGCATTTCCTGAAACTCATGGAAACCAAGTATTCTAATAAGCTATCACAGCTATTAGGTTATTCCAGTGATTCGGCAGGCGGGTTGATGACCGCGGAGTTTATATCTTACAATAAAGATACGCTCATAGAAATGGTCTTGAAGCAGATCAAGGAGCGCACCTTTAAGGTGGAGCCTGCGCAATTTGTTTATATCGTAGATGAGGCAAATCACCTGGTAGGGGCGACAAACTTCCGTCACCTGATGCTCGCCCAGCCGCAGGACCCCTTGAATAAGGCCGCTTTCCCTAAGACTTATTTTGTGCATTTAAATTCCAGCATAAAGGAAGTGGCTTATCTTATGGAAAAATACAAATACTACGCTGTTCCGGTGGTTGATGAAAGCAATATTTTGCAGGGTATTATTACGGTTGACGATATCTTAAGCCAGGTTATCGCTATCGCCTGGCGTAGGTTTAAAAATATCAAGGTACAGCCAAAGCAATGAAAAAAAAATCCAGCGTTTTTTGGACAAGGCTATTAATTTTTCTTGCGGTGATGGGGCCGGGTATTATTACCGGAAGCGTGGATAATGACGCCGGCGGTATTACCACCTATTCCGTAGCGGGGGCATTATACGGTTATAAACTTCTCTGGACGCTGGTACCGGCATTTATCATCCTGGTTGTCGTCCAGGAGATGAATGCCCGGATGGGGATCGTTACCGGTAAGGGTTTGGCCGATTTGATCCGGGAAAGTTTCGGGGTAAAAATAACTTTCTTGATATTCCTGGGATTAGTAATTGCCGATATCGGCAATACCGCGACAGAATTTGCCGGCGTAGCCGGGAGCATGATGGTGTTCGGGGTAAGCAAGTATCTGTCCGTTCCAATAGCCGCGGTCGCGGTATGGATACTGGTAGTTAAAGGGAATTACAAGGTTGCCGAAAGAATATTTATGCTTTTTAGTTTCTGCCTCCTTTCATATGTTATCTCTGCGATTTTGGCAAAACCCGATTGGGGCCTGGTGACAAAAGGATTCCTGGAACCGCAAATGCATTTTAATAAGGAATACTTAGGCATAGTCCTGGGCATCATCGGAACTACGGTTGCCCCCTGGATGCAATTTTATATGCAATCTTCGGTCATAGAGAAGGGGATTAAGATAGGACAGTATAAGTATTCTGTCTGGGATGTGATTGTCGGTTGTATTGCCACGGTAGTCGTGGCATTCTTCATCATTGTCGCCTGCGCTGCCACGCTGCACAAAAATGGCATTGTCATAAATGAAGCCAAAGATGCTGCTTTGGCCCTTAAGCCGTTTGCGGGCGCTTTTGCCTCGCAGGTATTTGCTTTCGGGCTTTTCGTGGCTTCTATATTCTCCGCTACGATCCTGCCTCTGGCTACGGCATTCTATGTCTGCGAGGCATTCGGGTTTGAGGCCGGTATAAATAAAAGGCTTGAAGAAGCGCCCCAGTTTTATGCCTTGTTTACCTCGATTATGGTTATTGCCATAATAATTATTCTAATTCCCAACGCCCCGCTTATCGCTATCACAATCTGGACGCAGATAATTAACGCCATGCTGTTGCCCGTTGTCCTTATCTCTATGTTAATTATGGTTAATAATCGTAATATTATGGGGGAACATGTAAATAAAAAATTCCAAAATATAGTAGGTTGGTCAACTACGGTTATTCTTATAACTTTGACAGCCATGCTGGTCATTACTCCGGTAATTTCACGGTTTTTTAAATAAGGGGACTGAGGTTGGAGATATGGAAGAAAAAAAGATAACTGTTGGGGATATCCTGGCTCAAAAAGGTAAGCGCAAGATAACTATGCTTACCGCCTACGATTATCCCTTGGCGGGCCTGGTAGATAGGGCGGGGATAGATATGATCCTGGTCGGGGACTCAGTGGCTAATGTGGCCCTGGGCCTGGAGTCCACGACACAGGTGGGAATGGCGGAGATGCTCCATCATGCCAAGGCAGTGACCAGGGCGGTAAAGCGCTCGCTGGTAGTCGGGGATATGCCTTATGAATCTTACCAGGTGCATCCGCAAGAATCGGTCAAGAACGCGCGCAGGTTTATCGAAGAGGCCAGGTGCGACGCGGTAAAATTAGAATGGTTTGATAATTGTCTTGATGTTACTGCCAAGATCATCCAGGCGGGTATCCCGGTGATGGGTCATATCGGGCTTACGCCGCAGACCGCGGATAAGATCGGCGGTTTTAAAGTGCAGGGTAAGGATGCCCAGGCTGCCCAGCGGCTGATTACCCAGGCGCTGGAGTTGGAAAAGTTGGGCTGTTTTGCCCTGGTCCTGGAGTGCGTTCCGGATAAGATTGCCGGGATGATCACTGAAAAATTAAAGATCCCCACTATCGGCATCGGCGCGGGCCTGCACTGTGACGGCCAGGTGCTGGTTACCTATGATATGCTGGGGTTATTTGAACGCTTTACTCCTAAATTTGTGAAGAAATATCTTAATGCTTCGGAATTGATGCTTAAGGCGATCGAGGAATATAAGGGAGAGGTACTCCGTGAGGAGTTTCCCGGGCCGCAGCACAGTTTCAGCATTAAAGAAGAAGAATTGAAGAAGATCGGCGGGGGATAAGGCGTGAAGGTACAAATGGACAACAAAGAAACACAGCGCAAGATTTTTCAATACCGTAATGACAAATTTGAAACCCCTGATCTCCAGCGCCAGAGAGTAGAGATTGTCTTTAAAACACTCCGCCCATATTTTAAGAGGAGGGTTTTAGACATCGGGGCAGGACACGGGGAGATGGTAAAGATATTGCGTGGTAAAGGCTACGCCGTAGAGGGGATGGACATCAACCCCAATGAGTTAGTCCAGGAGGGGAATTTCACCAAGCTTCCCGATAAAGAATATGACACTGTTGTCTGTTCTCATATTATTGAGCATATGACTGATGAAGAATTGGCGTTAGGCTTCAGTGAGATAAAGAGGGTCTTGATTGGAAAACTCATCATCGCCACTCCTTATGACGAAGACTTGGACCGACTGATCTGTCCGTTATGCCGGATTCATCTCTACGGGCATAGGCGCAGTTTTACCAGGGAATCGATGACCTTGCTGCTTGAGGGTTTCGGTTTCAGGGTAGTAAAGATAAAGGTTATCCCAATTATCAAGTTTAGGTTGCCTTATATCCCCACTTGGATTTTAATGCTCCCTGATAACTTGATTGGTTTGCAGAAAAACCTATTGGTAGTCGCAGAAAAGGCGAAATGATGGGGAAATCGCTTGACTTTTTCGGTAAAATAAGTCAAAATAAAGTTCTTAATTTAAAAATCTACGAATCCCGACTCCAATAATTCTTCGGTAAGGTCGGGAAAAAATCTATGCCTGAAAATTTAATGGATAAAGTGGTGGCTTTGTGTAAGCGCCGGGGTTTTATCTTCCAGTCCTCCGAGATCTACGGGGGTTTGAGCAATACCTGGGATTACGGACCGTATGGGGTAGAGTTGAAGAATAACCTCAAAAGGGCCTGGTGGGGGTCTGTGGTTTATCAGAGGAACGATATCTTCGGTATGGACGCCGCAATCCTGATGCACCCGCAGGTCTGGCAGGCCTCCGGCCACGTGGAGAACTTTTTTGACCTAAAGAGCGATTGCCGCTCCTGTAAGAAGCGTTTTAAGTCCGCCGATCTGGCCGATAAGAAGAAATGCCCGGAGTGCGGCGGGGAATTGACTGAGGCCAAGGCCTTTAACCTGATGTTTAAGACGCATCAGGGCCCGGTAGCAGATGATTCAAATGTAATATATATGCGTCCGGAGACTGCCCAGGGTATCTTTGTTAATTTTGCCAACATCCTGGATTCCCGCCATCCTAAATTACCCTTTGGCCTGGCGCAGATAGGAAAGTCATTCCGTAACGAAATTACCCCGGGGAATTTTACCTTCCGCACCCGCGAATTTGAGCAGATGGAGATAGAATATTTTGTGCCGCCGGAAGAAGCGGATAAATATTACGCCTCCTGGGTAGAAGAAAGATTTAATTGGTACCTGGGGCTGGGGATCAAGGCAGAAAATCTGCGCAAGAGGCCGCACGGCAACGATGAATTAGCGCATTATGCCCGCGCCTGCACGGATATAGAATATAATTTTTCTTTCGGCTGGAGCGAGCTGGAGGGTATTGCCAACCGCACGGATTTTGATTTAAAGCAACACGCCCAATCCAGCGGCAAGGACCTGCGTTATTTTGACGACCAGAAGAAAGAAAGGTTCTATCCTTATATCATTGAGCCTTCCGGCGGAGTGGACAGGAGTGTTTTGGCCTTTCTGGCGGACGCTTATTATGAGGAGAAAGTTAAAGATGACACGCGGGTGGTCTTAAAACTGCATAAGGATTTAGCACCCACAAAAGTGGCGGTGCTGCCGCTTTTACGTAACCGGCCGGAGATCGTGGAGATGGCGAAGTCGCTTGCCGCGGAGTTGAAAAAAAGCTTTATTACGGTATACGATGATACCGGCGCCATCGGCAAATTATACAGGCGCCAGGATGAAGTGGGTACGTTGTATTGCCTGACGGTGGATGTGCAGTCGCTGGAGGATAAGCAGGTAACTGTGCGCGACAGAGATACAATGCAGCAGGAAAGAATAGCAATTGATAAGGTAAAGGAATATTTATCCAACAAGTTGGTTTGAGAGGAGGAAATTTGTAGCAATGGCAAAGAAATATGTTTACAGTTTTGGGGGCGGCAGGGCAGATGGCGATGAAAGCATGAAGAACCTCTTGGGTGGCAAAGGCGCCAACCTTGCGGAGATGGCCGGGAACAAGGACCTTAAACTTCCGGTGCCTCCGGGTTTTACCGTGACAACTGAAGTCTGTACTTATTATTACGCAAATAAAAGGACTTATCCTAAAGGCTTAAGGGAAGAGGTAAAGAAGGCCCTGGAAACAGTGGAAAAAATAATGGGCAGGAAATTCGGCGACGCCGAAAATCCCCTTTTGGTCTCTGTGCGTTCCGGCGCGCGCAAGTCTATGCCCGGGATGATGGAGACAGTTTTAAACGTAGGCCTGACCGAGAAAACTATTCCGGGTTTAATTAAACACAGCGGAGGGAACGAGCGTTTCGTCTATGATGCCTATAGGCGTTTGATCATGATGTATTCCGACGTGGTCATGGAAAAGGCCGCCGGTATTGAGCCAAAGGACGAGGAAGGTACCCGCAAGCAGCTGGAAAAGATCATGGCCGCGATGAAAAAGGATTTGGGCTATAGTTCCGATACCGACCTGAAGGTGGAAG
>JAQTUD010000092.1 GCA_028710405.1 Candidatus Omnitrophota bacterium | reverse complement strand
GTAAAGTGGGAAGATTCTATGAAGTTCATCTTGTCTAAAGATGTAATGAATTTCGTGGAGTTTGGGCCCGGCAAGGTGTTAAAAGGCCTGATGCGCCGTATTGATGCGAATGCGCAGGTAGTTAATATAGAGAAGAAAGAAGACATTCTGAATTTTGCAAAAAATCAAGAGTAGGTAGAATGTAGTAGGTAGTAGGTAGGGAACCCCTGCATTCTAACTACTATCTACTAACTACTTTAATTTAGGAGCCAAAGATGCGATTGAAAGATAAGGTAGCCCTAATTACCGGCGCAGCCAGGGGTATCGGCAAGGCGATTGCCCTGCGTTTTGCCCAAGAAGGAGCCGATATCGTTGTGGCCGATGTAAACCAGGAAGAGGCGGCTAGGGCCTGTGCCGAAATTGAGGCATTGGGAAGGAAATCTCTGGCCCTGGGTATGGATGTTACGGATTATGCGCAGGTAGAAGAAGCCATAAACAAAATTCTTGACAAATTTGGAAAGGTTGATATATTAGTTAACAACGCTGGCATCACCAAAGACAATCTTTTGCTGCGGATGAGCCAGATGGAATGGGATGCGGTTATAGGGGTAAATCTGAAAGGCACTTTTAACTGCATCAAGGCAGCATCCCGGCCAATGCTTAAAGAACGCTCAGGCCGGATTGTAAATATAGCATCCATTATAGGTATAATAGGAAATGCCGGGCAGGCAAATTATTCCGCTTCTAAGGCGGGGATAATCGCTCTGACAAAAACAGCCGCCAAGGAGTTGGCGTCGCGCAACATAAACGTTAACGCCGTAGCCCCCGGGTTTATCCAGACGGAGATGACCGCCAGGCTTCCTGAGGAATTGAAAGAAAAGATGAAGCAGGCGATTCCGTTAAATAAGTTCGGCAGCCCCGATGATGTCGCGGCAGTATGCCTGTTCTTGGTTTCCGAAGACTCTAACTATGTTACAGGCCAGACCATTGTGGTAGACGGCGGAATGGTTATGGCTTAATAAGTGGAATCCCTTGCGTGGCAGCAGGAAGCAGCGTAATGCTAAGGGATTAATTCGCTCCGCTCATAAGGCGGGGCTCATTAAGGAGGAAAAGAATGGCAGTACAAGATAAGGTAAAGTCAATAATAGCAGAACAGTTGGGAGTAAAACCAGAAGAGGTTACTGGCGAGGCATCGTTTGTCGATGATCTAGGCGCGGATTCCCTGGATACAGTGGAGTTGGTAATGGCCTTAGAAGAAGAATTTGGTATTGAGATACCTGATGAAGACGCAGAGAAGATTACTACCGTAGGCGATGCGGTTAAGTATATTGAGGAAAAAGCAACCAATAAATAATATTTTCATATAGATTCGTACCATGGTTCTATACCCCGCCCTTTGCTTCGGCGGGGAAACTTTTATAAAGAAAACACAAGAAAGAGAGCGGCTAGCCTAATTATGCAGGAAAATAGGGTAGTAATTACTGGTTTGGGCGTAATCTCGCCGGTAGGAAATGATATACCTACGTTTTGGCAGTCTATAAAGGAAGGTAAGAGCGGGGTAGACAAGCTTATTTCTTTTGATGCCTCCAAATTCTATTCCCGTATTGCCGGAGAGGTCAAGGGTTTTGACCCTGCTAGCTTCGGTATGTCTTTTAAAGATGTCAAGCGTATGGATAAATTTGCCCAGTATGCCGTGGCTGCAGCCAGGCAGGCTATAACTAGTTCCGGGCTGGATTTGGAAAAGGAAGACAGGGAGCGTATCGGGGCAATCGTAGGTTCCGGTATCGGCAGTTTATATACTATCGAAGAAGAGCATAAGGTGTTTTTGAATAAGGGCCCTAGCAGGATGTCGCCTTTTCTCATACCAATGTTAATTGTAAATGAGGCCAGCGGCCAGGTGGGCATAATATTCGGCCTGAAAGGGCCTAACTCCTGCGTGGCTACAGCCTGTGCTTCCGGATCGCACGCTATCGGCGATGCCTTTAGAGTCCTGGAGCGCGGCGACGCCGATGTTATGGTTGCCGGCGGGACAGAGAGCTGTGTTGTGTCTACGGCCGTGGGAGGTTTCTGCGCTATGAAGGCATTATCTGCCAGGAACGACCAGCCGCAGAGGGCCAGCCGTCCATTTGACCGCGAGCGCGACGGTTTTGTAATGGCTGAAGGCTGCGGCTTGGTGGTTATGGAGACCTTAGAGCACGCCAAGAAAAGACAGGCAAATATTCTGGGGGAGATTGTCGGTTATGGCATGACCTGCGATGCCTATCATATTACTGCCCCTGACCCTGAGGGCGATGGCGCAACCAGGGCGATGAAGCTAGCGTTAAAAGACGCTCATCTTAACCCCGAAGATATAAACTATATAAATGCGCACGGCACATCTACCAAGCTTAATGATAAGGTTGAGACTCTTTCTATAAAGAGGGTCTTCGGTGACTATGCGAAAAAAGTGATGGTTTCTTCGACCAAGTCTATGACCGGCCATCTCTTGGGGGCTGCCGGAGGCGTAGAATTTGTTATCTGCTGTCTGGCCATAAAGGATAATATTATCCCTCCCACCATAAATTATGAAAATCCCGACCCCGACTGCGATCTTGATTATGTGCCTAATACAGCCCGCCAGGCAAAGGTAGATATTTGCCTTTCTAATTCCTTAGGGTTCGGCGGGCACAATGCCACGTTAATAGTAAAAAGATTTAATAAATAACAAGTTCGTTCTAGCGTTATTCTTAGTGTTACTAGCGTTACTTGTGTTTGACGCTATAACCTTATAACGCTATAATGCTATAACGAAACTATGGGATATACGATTGCTGAAAAGATTTTACTGGCCCACACTGATAAGAAAAATATCAGTCCGGGTGAGTTTATCGAAGCTGATGTCGATATTGCGTTGGGCAACGATATCACCGCCCCATTGGCTATTGCCGAGTTCAAGAAAACAGGATTAAAAAAAGTTTTTGATAAGAAGAGAATAGTCCTGGTGCCCGACCATTTTGCCCCGGCAAAGGATTTAAGGAGCGCTAATCAATGCAAGGCCCTGGCTAGTTTTGCCAAAGAGCAGGGGATTAAGAATTATTTTGAAATAGGGCGCATGGGGATAGAGCATGCCCTTTTGCCTGAACTGGGATTGGTTGGCCCGGGAGATTTGGTTATCGGTTCGGATTCCCATACCTGCACTTACGGCGCATTAGGATGCTATTCCACGGGGGTAGGTTCCACGGATTTGGCGCGCGCATTTATCGACGGGAAATGCTGGCTTAAAGTTCCTGCCTCGGTTAAATTTTCCTATCAGGGCAAATTGAAGAAATGGGTGGGGGGTA
>JAQTUD010000091.1 GCA_028710405.1 Candidatus Omnitrophota bacterium | reverse complement strand
CAATTATGTCAGTTTTAAAGCTCTTGCCGGATATATATTCAGTAGGGGCAGTAGATTGGAACGTGCGTGAGTTCCACGGGCACACCTATTCTACTAAAAGAGGCACAACTTATAATGCCTATCTTATTAAAGATGAAAAGATAGCTTTGGTGGATACGGTCTACGGCCCCTTTGCGGGTGAATTAATAGAGAATATCAGGCAGGTCGTCCCTCCGGAAAAGATAGATTACCTGATCGCTAACCACGTGGAGACCGATCACTCCGGAGCGATGCCGGAGTTGATGAAACTCTGCCCGAAGGCAAAAGTCATCGGCACCCAAAAATGCAAAGAAGGCCTTTATCGTCACTATTACAAGGATTGGGATTTTCAAGTGGTAAAAAGCGGGGACCAGATCAAGTTAGGCAGGCGCACGCTGACTTTTTTAGAGGCCCCGATGATCCACTGGCCGGATAGTATGTTCACCTATTGCCCCCAGGAAGAGCTGCTTATGCCTAATGATGCCTTTGGCCAGCATTATGCTTCCAGCCAGAGGTTTGACGATGAAGTGGACCAGTGCGCCCTCATGGATGAGGCAGCTAAATATTACGGGAATATCCTTTGGCCTTTGGGGCCGATTATTCTGAAAAAAATTGAGGAAGTCCAGAAGATGGGTATCTCAATAAAGATGATCGCCCCCAGTCACGGGATCATCTGGCGCCGTGACCCGGCCAAGATAATCAATGCCTACGTATCCTGGACGAAAAATCAGACTCAGCCTAAGGTGGTAGTAGCCTATGAGACTATGTGGGGGGCCACAGAGAAGATGGCGCGTAAGATCACCGAGGCGATTACCGATGCCGGCTTAAACGTAAAATTATTTGATATCGCCACCAGCGACCGCACCGAGGTGATAAAAGAGATGCTGGACGCGCGCGGGTTTATCATCGGTTCCTCTACTCATGATAACGGGATGCTTACCTCCATGGCCGGATTCCTGGATTTTTTAAAAGGCCTCAAACCTAAGGGTAGGTTGGTCTGTGCTTTTGGTTCTTATGGTTGGGCAGGAGGGGCGGTAAAGCAGATGGAGGATATGCTTGTGGCTGGCGGGGCAGAATTGGCTCAGCCTGGTTTATCCGTAAAATATCATCCTGATGAGGACGAAATAAAAAAATGTTACAGTTATGGCAGGGAATTCGCGCAGAAGATAAAGGGAGGATAGCCATGGGACCGGTAGAGGCGTTGAAACTCGCCTTAGGCAAAGAAATAGAAGCGATGGAGATGTATAAAGGATTCGCGCTGGAATATTCGGCGGCCAAGGATACCTTTGAATTTTTAGCCAATGAAGAATATAAACATAAGCAGTTGATTGAAAAGAAAATAATCGAACTTACTAAATAATCATAGGCGTCTCTTAAAATGCAGAAAATAAACAGAGATATAATACGATTTTTCTATAGCCAGGGTTGCGTGGTGGTCTCAACTATTGATAAGAACGGCTTCCCGCATAGCGCCTGTAAGGGGATAATAAAGATTGATCCCGAGGGGAGAGTTTGGCTTTTGGATGTCTACCGGGGCCTGACACACGAGAACTTAGAAGGTAATTCCCACATCAGCATTACCGCTTTTGATGAGCATAGCTTTATAGGATACTGCTTAAAAGGCAAGGCGGAATTATCATCCAAGGATAAATTAAGCCCGGAGTTGATGCAATCTTGGGAGGAGAGGATTACCAGCAGGCTGACTCAGAGGCTCCTTAGGAATATCCATCAGGAGAAAGGGCATTCGCGCCATCCGGAAGCGCTCCTGCCAAAGCCGGAATATATGATCGTCGTGGAAGTTGAGGGAATAGTGGATTTGACGCCGAAGCATCTAAAATAGGGGAGGGAGTAATGGGAAATATTTTTGCAGGCAGCGAGGTAGTCCAGATAGGCGTACAGATCGAGCAGAACGGCAGGGATTTCTATAATACGCTGGCCAAGCAATCAAAGAACCCCAAGATAAAAGAAGTCTTCGGATTTTTGGCCAAAGAGGAAGAAGGGCACATCAAGGTTTTCCAGGGCATATTAGATAAGACCCAGAAATATGAGCCGCAGGGCCTGGACGCGGACCAATACTATGCCTATTTGAATAGCCTGGCTTCGGAGAGCGTATTTACCCGGAAAGATAAGGGTAAAGAGATAGCCGCGGGTATTAAAAGCGACAAGGAAGCGATAGAGGTTGGTATCGGGGCCGAGAAAGACTCCATAGTTTTCTATGAGGAGATAAAGAAAGTCGTTGCCGATTATGACGCTAAGGTCGTGGAGGAAGTGATCGGCCAGGAACAGGGGCATTTGAATAAGCTCCTGGGATTAAAAGCCCAGGTTTAGAGGAGGCCTTTATGGGGAAGACAGTAAAAGTCTATAGCACGCCTACTTGTCCGTATTGCGTCCGGGCAAAGCAATTCTTAAGCGAGAATAATATTATTTTTGAGAATTTTGATGTAGCCGCGGACGATACAAAAGCGGATGAAATGATCCAGAAGTCTGGGCAGATGGGGGTTCCGGTTTTAGATATTGATGGGGAGATCATCGTAGGGTTTGATAAGGAAAAGATCAAGCACGCCCTGGGTATGGCCTAAAAATATGTATGACCTGATCATTATCGGAGCTGGGCCGGCGGGGATCACCGCCGGAATATATGCCGCCCGTAAGAAGATGAACACCCTGGTCATCACCGGGGATATCGGCGGACAGGCCGCCTGGAGCGGGGATATAGAGAATTATACCGGCTACCAGTTTATCACCGGTCCGGATCTGATCGCGAAATTCGAAGAGCATATCCGTAAATATAATACTTCTCTTAAGGAGAATGAATTTGCCACCGGCCTGCGTAAGGCCGGCAGCGTGATTACGGTGGCTACCGCCAAGGGTGAGTATGAGGCCAGGTCGGTTATTATCGCCTCCGGGAAGAAATCGCGGGAGTTGAATGTCCCCGGAGAGAAGGAGTATAAGAATAAAGGTTTGACCTATTGCGCTACCTGTGACGCCCCGCTCTTTGCCCGTAAGAACGTAGCGGTCGTCGGCGGAGGAAATTCCGCCCTGGATGCCGTCTTACAGTTAATAAACATCGCTAAACATACCTATATTATCAATATTACTCCTGAATTGGGCGGCGAGACGGTCATGTGCGATAAGGTTAAGCAAAACCAGGCTGTAAGTATCCTCAATGATACCCAGGTTACCGCGATATTAGGGGATAAGATGGTAAACGCGATCAGAATAAAACGGCAGGGGAAAGAGGAGGTTCTGGCGGTAGAAGGGGTATTTGTGGAGGTTGGCCTTATCCCTAATTCCGATTTTGCCCAAGGAATA
>JAQTUD010000090.1 GCA_028710405.1 Candidatus Omnitrophota bacterium | reverse complement strand
CGGCAGGAATCTGGTATTTACCCTCTTTTTATCCACATAAGAAACGTAATCGGCAAAGGCGCCCCAGATCTGGACCTTAAAACCCTTACGCTCCAAGTGTATAGCTAAAGTAGTCCCCCATCCTCCGTCTCCGATTACCGCGATATTAAACATCTTTTTCCTCTTTGGACTTAGAAATAAAATACAGTTTAGGATGAATATGGGTAAGGTCCTTCTCTTCGCGGGTGAGGAATTGCACTCCCACGCTATACTCCTCTTGTTGGGCGGGCTCTATCCTGACCACCTTGCCGATAATGCCATTCTGATAAATAAAAGCCCTTCTTTCCAGGTCCGCACAGATGGTTAAAGTCGCCCGGTCAAAAGAAATCCATAACAAATCATCTGGCTGCACCTTGTCTTTTATCCGGCAGAGGATCCCAGACTGGCTTACATTTGCCGTATATCCTTCCAGCAATTTTGAGATAGTCTCTTCCCTGCAGACCTTATAAGCGATAGGCGTGGTATAATCCAACCTGATAAACTCTCTGCGCTCGCTTGCACCTTTAGATTCTTCCATATTATTTTATCTCCTCCGCCGCAAACGCCAGAGGACGCTGCTTATTAGTCCTGAGCTTGGCCAGGTCCCAGGCGTAATCGTAAAGATGTAACCCCTTACTTAAGGCAACCATCTCCCCGTCTTCAACCCCGATCTCCTCCGCCATATATTGCTTTACTAACTGCAGCCCCCCCAGGTTAGAAGGCATCCCTCCCCAGAGGTCCCAGGAACGGAAATATAAAATAAAATGCAGCTTCCCGTAACGCACGCGGGTATCAATGAGCCTCAGGCATGGCGGGTCAACTAATTTAATATCCGAAGGCATCCCTATCTCCATGGTCGCCTGGTTGGTGCCAAAACCCTTCTCTTTATACATCTTGATCACTTCTTCAACCTGGTTAACATCCAAAGGCAACTCTTCCGCCATCTCTTTGCCTGCGGCGCCCCGCTTTAATCTTACCTTCGGATCTACCAGGCGCTCCCCATAAGTATAATCTTCCGTGTTGGTCTTTGTCCCGGTCAAGAGATAACTTAAATAGCCCTGGATATAATCCATATCCGTGGGCGCGGGGATACTCATCCCCTCGGGGATAACGGGTATGATCTGATGCGACGGTTTCCTGACGCGCAGGGTCAAAAGATCAAACTCCAGGCGCTTCTGGCCGGCGTAACTGCCGCTGGTGATGGTATAGACGTGCCCCTTATCCAGGATCGCTGACAAACACTGGAACCAGGCATCATTTAAGTCAAAGGCATCAATAAAAACCGGCTCTAAAAATTCTCTTTCCATAAGTTTGGAGCGGGCAACGGGAATCGAACCCGTGTAAGTAGCTTGGAAGGCTACTGTACTGCCGTTGTACTATGCCCGCAATTTATATATAGCTTGTTGAGCACAATAATCTTTTGTTTAGCGAAATCCCGCCGCTTTTTGTCGGGAGAAGGCTATTGTTCTGCCATTGAACTACGCTCGCAAAATGGTGGGCAGGAGAGGATTCGAACCTCTGAAGCACAAGTGCAACAGATTTCAAGTGCCCTCAGATTACTCCGAGGCTTGGACTATCTCATCACCTTGGCTTTTAGCTTTAGGCGGTAGGCGCTTAGTCTCTGCACCTTCCCGGCGATTGGCCGGGCTTGGCTCAGGATTGCCCTTGAGAACATATCTCAAGGGGTTCCCTGAATTCACCTACTTTTCTATCCTACCTTTCGATAGGACGCTGCATTTGTACAGTCTGTCCCCTTTGGCCACTTGGGTACCTGCCCATTATAATATCAAAAATCAATAATATTTTATTTAAGCCGGCAAGAGGAATCGAACCCCCGACCCGTCGTTCGCCGACTTGCAAAACTATTGCTCACTCCCCAAAGGGGCTCTGCCCCTATGGCGCTCACTTCGTTCGCTGTTACCCCGAAAACGTGGGGGAAACTTTTCCCCCACACCCCCTTCGGGTCGTGGGTTTAAAGCCGGCAAGAGGAATCGAACCCCCGACCCGCTGTTTACAAAACAGCTGCTCTACCGACTGAGCTATGCCGGCACTAACTACTCTTCTTTATCGCCTGCGGAATTTCATCTATTATATCAGAAGCGATCAGACTAATCTCGGTTTTTTTCCTCGCTGCCAGATCACCTGCAACGCCGTGCAGATAAACCGCGTACTTTGCCGCCTCAAAAACTCCTAAGCCCTGGCCTAAAAACGCGGCGATCATCCCGGTCAAAACATCCCCGCTGCCGCCAGTAGCCATCCCGGGATTACCGGTCTTATTCAGATAATAACCGCCGCGATGATCCGCGACTATAGTATTATGCCCCTTTAAAACTAAAGTTACTTTATGATCGTGGCTGAATTTTTTGGCGATCTCTTTACGTTTGCCCTGGATTATTTTTGTACTGATATCCGTCAACCTGGACATTTCTCCGGCATGAGGCGTCAATATCATGGTGCTCTTTAGTAGATCCAGGTGTCCAACTAAGGCGTTGAGCCCGTCAGCATCAATAACCATCGGCTTATCCACGGCAGAGATCAACTTACGTATTAAAGACTGAGTCGATTTCTGGGGCCCCAAGCCCGGGCCTATTGCCAAAACATCAATATTCTTTATAAAATCCCTTATCCGCTTATAACCGCCAGAACTTAGGCTGCCATCTTTTGTCTGCGGTAAAGACAAAGTCATTACTTCTTTAGGTTTTATTTTTATAACAGCGTTATTTAAACCCTCGGGTATGCCTAAGGTAACCAGGCCTGCTCCCGAACGCATCGCAGCAGCAGCGGATAAAACCCCTGCCCCAGAATATGCCGCAGAACCCGCCAGGATAAGGATATTGCCGAATTCCCCCTTATGTGCCTTACTCTTTCTTTGTAATAATCGTGCTGGCAACCGCATAAGTCTTTACGTGCGAAATAGAAATATGCACGTCCAGATTCTTGCCCCGGTTATTTAAAATCACGCAGCAGGGCTTACCTTGCGTATCATTTAAAATCTGCACATCTTTCCAGTTCAGGTCTTTATCCCCCATAGCCTTAAAGATCGCTTCTTTGGCGGCGAACCTGCCGGCAAGGTGCTGATAGAGACTCCCCCTGGTCTTGGCATTCTCCAGCTCATCTTTGGTGAATATGCGGTTTAAAAAAGAATCCCCCCACTTCTCCACTGCCTGGCGTAAACGCCTGACTTCGGTTATATCTACCCCTGTTCCGATAATCATTTATTGAATCAAATCCTTCATTTCTCTTACCGCCCGATCCAAGCCTGCCAGCAGCGCGCGGCAGATTATGGAGTATCCGATATTTAATTCCGCAATGCCTTTTATCCTGGCCACCCTGGAAAC
>JAQTUD010000089.1 GCA_028710405.1 Candidatus Omnitrophota bacterium | reverse complement strand
AGAGCCCGCCCAACAAGAGGAGTATAGCGTGGGAGTGCAATTCCTCACCCGTGAAGAGAAGGACCTTACCCATATTCATCCTAAACTGTATTTTATTTCCAAGTCCAAAGAGGAAAAAGATGTTTAATGTCGCGGTAATCGGAGATGGAGGATGGGGGACTACTTTAGCTATACACTTGGAGCGTAAGGGTTTTAAGGTCCAGATCTGGGGCGCCTTTGCCGATTACGTTTCTTATGTGGATAAAAAGAGGGTAAATACCAGGTTCCTGCCGGGCATAAAGATCCCCAAGGGCATAGCCATGACGCATGATTTAAAAGAAGCGCTATCCGGTAAACAATTGATTATTTTAGCGGTGCCGTCACAATATACGCGCGGCGTTTTAAAAAAGATAAAGGGTTTCTCTTCCCCTAAGGATAGGATTTATCTGAATGTTACCAAGGGTATTGAAGTGGGGACATTGAAGTCCATGTCGGAAGTAATATGCGATGAATTAGGACGGGTCAGGCTGGCGGTATTATCCGGGCCTACCATTGCCCATGAGGTCGCCAAAGGTATACCCACTACCGCGGTAATTGCCTCCAGAGATAGAAGGATAAGAAAACTACTCCAGGGTGTGTTTAATACCGCGCGTATGCGTATCTATACCAATAGCGATGTGACAGGGGTGGAATTGGGAGGGAGCCTGAAAAATATTATCGCCATAGCCGCCGGGATATCCGACGGCTTAGGGTTCGGGACAAACACCAAGGCGGCGATTTTGTCGCGTGGTTTAGCTGAAATCTCCAGGTTAGGATATGCCATGGGCGCCAAGAAAGAGACCTTTAGCGGGATAAGCGGGTTGGGGGATCTGGTTACTACCTGCATCAGCCCATATAGCCGCAATAGATTTGTCGGCGAACAGATAGGCAAGGGCAAGTCGTTAAAACAGATAAATGCACGCATGAGCATGGTGGCTGAAGGCGTGCCTACCACCAGATCCGCTTATGCCTTAAGCCTGCAGTACAAAGTGGATATGCCGATCCTTAGAGAGGTATACAAGGTCCTTTATAAAAATAAATCCCCTCTGTCAGCGGTAGAAGATTTGATGACAAGGGAGAATAAGGAAGAATAGAATACGGGGAGTAGCGCAGTTTGGCTAGCGCGTTTGAATGGGGTTCAAAAGGTCGTGGGTTCAAGTCCCACCTCCCCGACCATTTATTTTTTGACGGACAAGGCACTCTCTTATAAAAAGGAGGCAGGGATGGCACATACAGGCAACGAGAAGAGGAAAGATCCGCGCGTGAGTGGCCGCTTCGTCGTATCTTATCGCATCCTGGAAGAGGCAAATAATGTGGATATAAGCCAGACTAGGAATATTAGCGTGGGAGGGATGTTATTAACTACAAACAGGGGTTTTGATAAGGGGACTAACCTGGCTTTAGAGATAAGGCTTCCCTTTAGCCTGGACGCGATGAAATTTATTGGCAGGGTAGTGGAATCGCGAGAGATTAGCCGAGGGTTGATCTATGACACCAGGATAGAGTTTTTCTCTGTTGAGGATAAATACAAGAAGGTTGTCGGCGATACGGTAGATTATTATTTAAAGAAAGGCCATAAATGAAAAGGATAAATCTGGGGATTATCGGTTTTGGCAACGTAGGCTCAGGAGTAGTGAAGATCCTGCGTGAAAAAAAGGCATACCTTACGCAGAAGATAGGCCTTGAGATCGAGGTCAAGAAGATATGCGATAAGGATATAGTCTCCAAGAGGAACATCGCGGTGGATAAGCATATCCTTACCAGGGATCCCCGGCAGATCATTGATGATCCACAGATAGATATCGTGGTGGAATTGATGGGCGGGATAAACCCGGCAGGAGAGTTTATCAGCGAGGCGCTCAAGAGAGGGAAGAATATCGTTACCGCCAATAAGGCGCTCCTGGCTCAGAAAGGCAAAGAGTTATTTGTTCTGGCCTCTGACCGGGGGAAGAATATTTACTTTGAGGCCTCGGTGGGAGCGGGTATCCCGATCATAAAGTCGCTGCGCGAAGGGTTGGTAGCTAACAAGTTCAAAGGGGTGATGGGGATAGTCAACGGGACTTCTAATTTCGTATTATCCCGGATGTCCCAGGCTAACTGTACTTTTAAAGATGCCCTGGCCGAAGCCAAGCTAAAGGGTTTCGCGGAGAAGGACCCGTCGTTAGATATTCAGGGAGTGGATTCGGCGCATAAGCTTGTCCTCTTGAGCTATCTTTGTTTCGGCAGATTCGTTGATTTTAAGGATATCTTTATTGAAGGCATTTCTCAGATCTCTCAAGCCGATGTCAACTATGCCGGGGAACTTGGTTTTGAAATAAAACTCCTGGCCATCGCCAAGAAAGAGATGGATGAGTTAGAGGTCAGGGTCCATCCTACCTTGATCCCGCGTAAGCATCTTTTGGCTTCTGTTAGCGGAGTCTTTAACGCCATCTATGTCTCCAGCGACCTGGCAGGGGATCTCCTTTTTTACGGGCCAGGCGCGGGCCAGATGTCCGCGGCTTCGGCAGTAGTCTCTGATATCGTGGATTTGACCCAGGATATAAAGGCCGGATTATTCAGGCCAACCTTGAATATAGTAGAAGATAAGTCTATCAAGAAGTTGCGTCGGATCGATGATTTTGAAAGCCGCCATTATATCCGTTTTATGGCCGTGGATCGTCCGGGAGTATTGGCCAAGATCTCCGGTATACTGGCTAAATTCGGGATCAGCATCGCCTCGGTTACCCAGAAAGAGCGTAGTAGGGCCAACTTCGTGCCGATTGTCATGATCACGCATTCGGCGAAAGAAAAAAACTTACGCGCCGCCCTGGATATGATATACCGCCTGGATGTGGTAAAAGAAGAGCCGGTGGCAATCAGGATGGAGGATCTGTGAAATATAATGGAGTAATAGACAGGTATAGGAAATACCTTCCGGTAAACGCTAAGACACCTGTAATTACCCTTCAGGAAGGCAATACTCCACTTATTTATGCGGGGTACCTGAGTAAACTGGTAGGAAAAAATTTTGAAGTTTACCTTAAATATGAAGGTCTAAATCCTACCGGGTCATTTAAAGACCGCGGGATGACCATGGCAATTTCCAAGGCCTGCGAGGAAGGTTCTCAGGCGGTGATGTGCGCTTCTACCGGCAATACTTCCGCTTCGGCAGCAGCATACGCGGCCAGGGCCGGGATTAAGTGTATTGTTTTGATCCCGCAAGGCGCTATTGCCTTGGGAAAATTAAGCCAGGCGCTTATTCATGGCGCGACAGTATTAGCGGTAAAAGGTAATTTTGATGACGCGTTGGATTTAGCCAGGGAGATCACGGATAAATATCCGATAACCCTGGTGAATTCCCTGAATCCATATCGCATAGAG
>JAQTUD010000027.1 GCA_028710405.1 Candidatus Omnitrophota bacterium | reverse complement strand
GGAATAATTTTATTGAGCGTTCTCTGGCGGGGACTTTTTCATTTTTAAGGGATTCGGTATTTTCTGACGAATATGCCGCCAAAAACGGCTTCCTGCAGGCGCGCGACAGTAGGCTCAAGGCCCTGGGCATCTTTCTTCTTCTTCTGACGGTTTTATTTTCCAGGAATATATATTTCCTTATCGCTATATACGCCCTCTGCCTATTCCTGGCCGCTATCTCATCCATACATATTGGCTTTTTCCTAAAACGCACCTGGATATTTATACCGCTCTTTTCCTTATTTATCGCACTTCCGGCGCTCTTTGAGATATTCACGCCCGGGGAGGCGCTAGTAAAATTCCGGTTATTTAACATGCTATTGGTCGTTACCAGGCAGGGGGTTTTCAGCGCCGGTTTCTTCTTTATCCGCGTATTGACATCTACTTCACTGTGTGTTCTTTTAGTGCTGAGTACCAGGCAGAATAATTTATTGAAGGCGTTACGTTCCTTCAGGGTGCCGCAGGTTTTTGTGATGACTTTGGGGATGTGCTATCGCTATATTTATCTTTTTATGCAGGTGGCGCAGGATACGTATCTGGCGATAAAAAGCAGGGTGGGTTTTGTTTCTTCCGCAAAAAGAGGGCAGGGGATAGTGGCATGGAATATCGCGGGGCTCTGGCAGCGCTCATACCAGGCGCAAGCCCAAGTGTATAGCGCTATGCTTTCCCGCGGCTATACCGGTGAGCCCAAGATAATGGATGAAGTATCTTCCGGCCTTAAGGATTGGATCTGGTTGGGCATAACGATCATAATATTCGGATTGAGCTTATGGCAAAATCGATATTTGAGTTAAGGGAGGCCTATTTTTCTTATCCTGGCAAAATACCGGCATTATGCGGTATAAACCTGGATATTGAAGAAGGTTCCCGGGTGGCCATCATCGGCTCAAATGGAACGGGAAAATCAACCCTTCTTTTGATGCTGGATGCTTTGTTGTTCCCGCATAAGGGGACGATAAAATTCCTCGGTAAGGAATTAAAAGAGGCCTTATTTAACGATCCGGGTTTTACGCGTTCTTTCCGCTCCAGAGTAGGTTTTGTCTTTCAGAACTCTGACATCCAGTTATTCTGCCCGACGGTAAAAGAAGATATTATCTTTGGCCCTTTGCAATTGGGTATTAGCCAGGAGCAGATAAATAGGCGTCTTGATAAGATAATAGGTATTTTTAATATTGCGCATTTACTGCCCAGGCCCGGGCACCGCTTAAGCGCGGGAGAGAAGAAGAAAGTGGCCCTGGCGTCGGTCCTGATCATTGAGCCTCAAGTCCTGCTCTTAGATGAGCCGACTGCCGGGCTTGATCCCCAGACAATCAGGAATATCATTGATATTATTTTAGAGTTTAATCAGACGGGAAAAACCATCATCACCGCCACCCATGATCTGCATATCGTAGAAGAGATAGCGGGCTCCGTGCATATTTTAGGCAGGGATAAAAATATTATCCGCACCGGCGCTCCTGTCCAAATACTCTCTGACCAGGATTTCCTGCGCGAGAATAACCTTACCCATATACACTCCCACCGGCATCAGGATACGATCCATACCCATCCACATCTGCATACCGAGCATCACCATTAAGACCGTTGGGATTTTTTTGAGGTGTATTTTTATTTTTCTTATGCTATAATAACTCTAACTCTAATTATCATAAAGAGTTAAGTCGCAAGATAGAATACTAAAGAGGCAAGAGCTTATGTCTAAGTCCATCAGGAACAGTATAGCCGTATCCGGATTAATAATGATTATTTCTGTCGCTTGCGTATCAAGCGGCATAATATATTTTATTGTCTCCGGCAGCCTTAAATTATCCCCGGCCGAGCAGGACCTTTTAAAAAACAACATCACGTTCATCATCTTGGTCATTTTCGCCGTCAGCGGTTTAGTCTGGTTAGGTTTGACCAATGCGCTGGTTAAGCCGTTTATAAAGGACGTCAACCGTTTAAGTGACTCCTTCAAAAAAATGGTTGAGGAGTTACAGAGGACTACCGTTTCCCGCGATGAGCTGTTTAAAGAAGTGCAGGAACGTAAGCAGGCGCAGGACGACTTGCGGGAGGCGTATTCTAAGCTCAAGGAGACTCAGGATCAACTTATCCAGTCTGAGAAGATGAGCGCCGTAGGCCGCCTGGCCAGCGGTGTCGCCCACGAAGTAAAGAATCCCCTGGCAATAATAATGCAATCGGTGGATTACCTATCGGATAAGGTCCCCGCGGAATATAGAGAGGCCCTCCAGATGATAAATGATAATATCAAGAGAGCGGATAATATCGTGCTTACGCTCCTTGATTTTGCCAAGGCCACAGAATTAAAGATGCTTCCTTATAATATAAACTCCATATTAGAAAGTTCGCTGCTCTTGATCCGGCAGGGGGCTAAGATAGATGGGGTAACCGTAGTCAAAGAACTGAGTCCGGATTTACCGGATATCCTGGTTGATAAAAATAAAATAGAGCAGGTATTTCTCAATGTTTTTTTAAACGCCATCCAGGCTATGCCGCAAGGCGGCAAGCTTTTTGTCCGTACCTATCTGACTAAATTTGATATCCCGGGCAGGGAAAATGACGCCTCTCTTGGTCTTGCTGATGCGGCGGTGGCGGTAGAGATAGAAGATACCGGCGTAGGTATTCCTCCGGAATACCTGCAGAAAGTCTTCGATCCTTTCTTCACCACAAAAGGGCCGCGGGGTGGGGCGGGTTTAGGCCTTTCAGTGAGCAACAATATCATTAACATGCATGGGGGGGTAATAGATATAAAAAGCGAACAGGGGCGGGGGACAAAGATCATATTGACCTTAAAAATAAAATGAGGTGTGTATATGGAAAAAAGAAGAGTAATGATCATTGATGACGAGGAGGATTTCCTTAAGGTTATAAAACTTAACTTGGAGGGAACGGGAAAGTTTGAAGTTGATACTTTATCTAGCGCCAAAGATATAATACCAAGAATGCATAGTTTCAGGCCGGAGGTAATCTTGCTGGACCTGCTTATGCCCGGTATAGGCGGGATAGAAGCATGCGAGATGTTGAATAGTGACCCCATTGGCCAGGGGTTGCCCATTATTATCCTTTCTGCCTTAGATAAGGAGACCGATAAGGTCAACGCTTATAAGAGAGGGGTTGTGGATTATCTGACAAAGCCCATAGGAAAAGATCTCCTTATATCCAAGATAGAGAAGGCATTAGATTCAAAGTAAAGGGGTATTTTTAATCTTGCCTTACCAGGCAGCAACGCCTGCTACAGGATTCCTCTTATCCGCAGATGTATTATTTCACTGAAGAGAATATATACATATTTTTGATTCAGGTTTTTCTCCTCCTGGGCCTGGCGCGATTATTAGGTGAATTATTCCGCAGACACAAACAGCCCGCCCTGACAGCCGAGATCCTGGTAGGGGTATTATTGGGCCCTACTGTGCTCGGCCGTTTCCTGCCGCACATATCCGGTTTCATTTTTCCTGAAGACGCCGTACAGGTGAATATGCTGGATACGGTTATGTGGCTGGGGTTGCTTTTTTTTATGCTGGAGATAGGATTAAAAGTAGATTTCTCCAGCGCCTGGAAACACAGGGGAAAGGCCTTGACCATAGCGTTAGCCGATATAATCGTGCCCATGGCGATAGGCTTTGCTCTTAGTTTTCTCCTGCCGGCGCAGTATCTGGTCGATCCCGGCCAGAGATTGATCTTTGCCTTGTTTATGGCCACGGTAATGACGATCAGCGCCATGCCGATAACGATCAGGGTCTTAAATGACCTGGACCTGATTAAGACGGACTTGGGGTATCTTATAATGTCTGCCCTCTCCGTGAATGATATCATCGGCTGGGTCATCTTCGCTTTAATTTTAGGGTTTTTTACCCGGACAAACGCCGCAGGCTGGAAGATATTTATTTCTCTGGGTTCAATCATCGGCTTTACTATTTTTTGTCTTACCGCGGGCAGGCGCCTGGCGGATTTTGCCATCCGTAAGATTAAAGAATATAATATGCCCGAGCCTGGGGCTTCCCTCACTTTTTTATGCCTCCTGGGTTTTTTATGCGGAGCGGTTTTTCAGGGAACCGGGATACACGCACTGTTGGGGTTCTTTATTGCCGGTATTATGGCGGGCGAGGCTAAAGGTTTTCCCGAGAAGACGCGCCAGGTTATTTCCCAGATGGTTTACGCGATATTCGTCCCGCTCTTCTTTGTTGGAATAGGGCTCAAGGTAGATTTCTTCGCTAATTTCAATATTTTCCTGGTTTTATTTGTTACTTTGGTTGGCGTCATGGGGAAATTTATCGGGGCCTGGATCGGCGCGCGTTTAGCCGGCCTTTCGCAGGCAAGTAGAATGCCGGTAGCGATCGCCCACATCCCGGGCGGCTCTATGGAGATAGTCATAGGCGCGATTGCCTTAAGGTATAATTTCATTAATGAACCGGTATTTGTAGCAATAGTTTTTGGCGCGGTAGCCTCCGCGGCGATTCTGGGGCCGTGGCTTAAGTTTTCTATCATCAGCAGGAAAGAAATAAGTATCCTTGAGCTTTTTTCCAAGAGCCATACAATCTCCGATTTAAAAGCGCCTGACAGGGATGGGGCTATTCAAGAACTTTGCGTTTTGGCTTCCGAGATGCAAACCACCCCGAACGTGGATATGTTATACAAAGTGGTGTTGGAGCGCGAAAAGATGATGGGCACGGCGATAGAAGAAGGGATTGCCTTACCTCATGCCAGGCTTGATTCTTTGGTAAGGCCGGTAATCATTTTTGGCAGGTCAGTCTCCGGCATTGACTGGGATTCTCCCGATGGTAAACTCGCGCATCTTATATTTTTGATATTAACCCCCAAAGCCGAAGATAACGCGCAGGTCCAGATACTAAGGATCATTTCCCGGGCCATGCAGGATCAAAAGAATAGGGATAGGATCATGCAGAGCTCGGGCGCCTCCGGGGTCTGGGAGGTTCTTCTTGAGGTATTCGCTCCCCACCGCGTCCTTAAAAAATGAATGGTTAAAATATAAGCTTAACAACTAAATGATCCTTAAGTAAGATGGATAAAAAGTGTTTCTACTTGCGGACCTTTGGCTGCCAAATGAACATCCGGGATTCGGAGGTCATCGCTGGTTTATTGACGGCCGGAGGTTATCGGATAACGGATGAGCCGGATGAGGCCGATGTTATAATTTTGAACACCTGTTCCGTGCGCCAGCACGCGGAAGACAAGGTCTGGAGCCAGGTTAACAATCTATCCAAACTACGGATAACCAAAGACGGACATACACCGCTCATCGGTATCGTAGGATGCATGGCGCAGAATCATAAGGAGCGGATATTTGAACGTGCCCCGCAGGTAGATTTCGTAGTGGGGCCAAGCGATATCCAGAGAATCCCGGAGATAATCAAAAAACTATCGACTATCGACCATAGGCTATCGGCCCATGGATTTCTTGAAAAGAAGATATGGGAGACAGACGGCGGCGTAAGGCCCGAGGAGATTTACCATACCGGTTTCTATGGAGATAAAGAGCACGCCTATGTGGTGATCTCGGAAGGGTGCTCAAATTTTTGCTCTTATTGCGTGGTGCCTTATGTGCGGGGCACCCCCAGGAATCGTAATTATAAAGATATAACCAGAGAGATAGAGGAGGCATTGGATAAAGGGATAACCCGGTTTACCCTGCTGGGGCAGAATGTGAATGCCTATCAATGCGATGGTGTTGATTTCACTAAACTCGTAAGCCTGGTTAATTCCGTTAAAGGGTTAAAAGAATTTACTTTCCTGACTTCGCATCCGAAAGATACGACGATTAGCTTATTTAAGGCGATGGCAGATAACGATAAGTTAAGAAAAGACCTGCATCTTCCGATACAGTCTGGCTCTGACCGGATACTGGAGATGATGAACCGCGGTTACAACCGAAAATTCTATTTGGATTTAACCGATAATTACCGTAGAATTGTTAAAGGGGGGACATTGACTACAGATATTATCCTGGGTTTTCCCACGGAGACCGAAAGCGATTTTGGGGATACTTACAAGCTATTAGAGAATGTCCGGTTCAACGCCGCCTATATATTTAAATATTCACCGCGCCCCAATACCGCGGCAGCGGGATTGAGGGATGACGTGGCAAAAGAAGAGAAGGAAAAAAGGCACGCTTTGATACTGGAATTACAAAGGATGATATCAAAGTCTAAAAAATGATCAATAAAATTTTGAGATTATCTGGAATTTTATGTCTGGGGCTTATAATTTGCGTTAATGCCTATGCCTTGAATTTGGATAAGATCAAGGTATATTTCTTGCAGGGAGAATATAAAGCCGCGATCCAGGAAGGGGAGAAAATACTGGCTGCTTCCGGAAATACCTCCGGTATTGATGAGCTGTATTACTTTTTAGGATTAAGTTATATGAAAGACCAGAATTACCTGCGCGCCTCGGATATATTTGAGATAATCTTAAAAGAATTCCATCGTTCTGATTATAGAGAGGAGGCGAGGCTGGGTTTAGGCGATACTTATCTATTGAGGCAGGATTACTCCCGGGCGCAGGCGTATTACCAGGAAATACTCAAAGATAACCCGGAGACCAAGCTAAAGGCGCTTATTCTTTCCAGGTTAAGCCAGGTGGCATTTAAGATGGGGGATACACAGTCGGGGCAAGGGTACGCGGATGAGCTTAAACAAATATCCCCCGCGAATCTGGAGTTGGTCCTGGATAAGGATATCTGTCCGGCCCCGGTTTCCACGAGCGGCTTCTATTATACGGTGCAGGTAGGCTCTTTTGTGAACAGCGCGAATGCTTCCGGCCTGGCTGAAAAATTAAAGCAGAAAGGTTATGATGCTTTTATTCAGGAAGATAATACTTCTATGGCGGCTAAATCCTGGCGGGTCAGGGTAGGCCGTCTTGCCACAAGGCAAGAGGCCCAAGATCTGGAAAAGCGCCTCCTGGCGGAAGGCTATCCTACCAAGATTTGTCCATGATCCCACCCCGTAAAAAAAGGATAATATTTATTGTCGGCCCCACCGCGGTGGGCAAATCAGAAGCGGCGGCCTCTCTGGCTAAAAAAATTAACGCTGAAATAATTTCCTGCGACTCTATGCAGGTCTATAAAGGGATGGATATTATTACTTCCAAGCCTTCCCTGAGATTGAGAAAGGCAGTTCCCCATCATTTGATTGATATAGTTTATCCGGACGCAGAATATAATGTTTCAAAATACCGCCTTGCCGCGACCAAAAAAATCAGAGAGATCATAGGCAGGGGTAAGGTCCCCATTTTTGCCGGCGGCACCGGGCTTTATGTATCCGCGCTTGTTGACGGGATATTCCGCCTTAGGACAGAAGACCAGAAATTAAGGAAGCGCCTCTATAAACAGGCTAAGGAAAGAGGGAGTCAATATTTGCACGCGAGGTTAAAGAAGGTCGATCCTGTCTCCGCGGCAAAAATCCATCCCCATGACACAAAAAGGGTAGTGCGGGCGCTGGAGGTTTTTATGGCCACAGGTAAGCCTATCTCTGTCTTGCAGAAGCAGAAGAAGGGGTTGACGGACGGATATGAAGTAAAAATATTCTGCCTGGATATGCGGCGCGATCTACTTTACCGCCGGATTGAAGAGCGGGTGGAGAGGATGTTTGAGCGGGGGTTGCTTGTTGAGGCAAAAAGGCTGTTAGGGTCAAAGTTAAGCAGGACTGCCTCTTGCGCTATCGGTTTAAAAGAACTCCGGGGTTATCTTGATGGCGCTTACGATAAGGAAGAGGGGGCGCGTTTGGTAAAGCGTAACAGCCGGCAATACGCTAAAAGGCAACTAACCTGGTTCCGGAAAAATAAGGATATTGAATGGGTCAAGGTAGGGGTAAAAGAAAAAGGCAGCGCCATCGCCAAGAAAATATTACAGAGACTCTCACGATAAAGGAGGATAATCTACTTTAAATGGAAAGAGCGCTATTAGTAACTATAAAACTCAAGAGAGAAAAAGACAACTGGTCCCTGGATGATATCGCCTCCGAGATGGAGGAGCTTATTGCCGCCTGCGGGGTAGAGGCGGTAGATAATATTACTTACGTCTGCGATAAGCCCACTGCCAATCTTTTTATCGGCGAGGGTAAGACTAAGGAGTTGGCGGTATTGGCCGGCGAGCTGGATGTGGATGTGTTGATCTTCAGTCAGGACCTATCCGGTACGCAGCAGAGGAATTTAGAGGATATTATCGGAAGAAAGACCATAGACCGCACGCAGTTGATCCTGGATATCTTCGCCCGCCACGCCAAGAGCCTGGAAGGAAAGACCCAGGTAGAGCTGGCGCAACTGCAGTATTTAATGCCGCGTCTTATAGGTAAAGGTTTGATCTTATCCCGTATGGGTGGCGGTATCGGCACAAGCGGCCCGGGAGAGCAGGCGCTGGAGATCGACCGCCGGCGCATACGTGCCAAGATAGACAGGTTAAGGCAGGATTTAAAACAACTTTCCCAGCACCGTTTGACTATGAGGAAGAAGCGTAAAGAGAACGCTCTTCCTACTGTGGCCTTGGTAGGTTATACTAACGCCGGAAAATCCACTCTTCTGAATTCCCTGACTAGCGCTAATCAGGTAGTTTGTAACAGCCTATTCACCACCTTGGATACCTTGTATAAAAGCCTGCGTTTTCCTAATGGAGAGAACGCGGTCATCTCGGATACGGTGGGTTTTTTGCGTAACCTCCCGCATCACCTTATAGAGGCGTTCAAGGCAACCCTGGAAGAGGTAAATGAGGCCGACCTGTTGATCCATGTCCTTGATGTATCAAACCCGCGTGTGCATGATTATAATCTGGCAGTGATGAAGGTGTTGCAGGAGCTGGGGGCGCAAGAGAAACCGATGATTACCGCGCTGAATAAGATCGATCTGTTGGATGATGATTCGCGCTTGGAGAGGCTAAAAAAGGATTTTGTTAATCCTGTGGCTATATCCGCTAAATTTGGAACAGGCCAGGAGCTTTTGCTGGAGAAGATCCAGGAGAATTTTCTCTCCCGTATGGAGAGATTGGAAATCATCCTTCCGCATAAGAGGATGGACCTGGTGGATCTATTTTACCGCAAAGGAAGAGTAGAGGATATTCAGTATCAGGGAGATGGCATCCATGTAAAATTGACCCTGCCTAAGATACTCGCCAGTAACCTATTACGCGAGAAGGATATAAAGGTATTATGAGCCTTCGGCACGCTACCTAACTGTTACTTTATCTAACAAAATTAATTAAAATACCTTGACAAAATTGTTATTATATGTTATATTTTAAATGAAGCCTGAACTTACGGAACGATAGTGAACGTAAGTTCAAGGCTGAATTCAACCCTTGACATTTACCTAAATTTAAGATTAAGGTAAATGTCAAGGGTTCATTCGCAGACGCTGGAGATAATTTTAAAGGAGGCAGCTACGATTTACGTCATTTCATTCCGTAAATCGTCTGCTCATTCAAGGTGCCTATATTTGATATCCATATCAGCCCGGATGAGCCGGTATATGTGATCAGTGTAGTCAGTAAACTGGTAGATCTGCCGGCCTGGACCTTAAGGCAACTGGATAAAGCGGGAGTAGTTTGCCCTAAGAGGTTAGGTAAGAAGAGCCGGCTTTACTCCTTGAAAGATATAAAGCGCCTGGAATACGTGCATTATTTATTAGAGGATAAGGGAGTGAATATCAGGGGTATCAAAATAATTTTAGAGACGGAAAAAGAAGATTAGGCACAGAGGTATTTTTTTTGATTTTTATTTAGCACTCTCTTGCTTAGAGTGCTAATTCAATTCCGCTTTGTAGGCGGGATAGGAAAGGTAGAGATATGAGATTAGATAAATTTACTTTGAAGTTACAGGAAGCTTTACAGGAAGCAGTAGGTTTGGCAACATCCGCCAGCCACCAGCAGGTCGAACCGGAGCATCTGATGTATGCACTCTTGCGTCAGCAAGAAGGCATTGTTGCTGCGGTTATAGATAAACTGGGTCTGCAGTTGCCGATATTTAGCCGCGCCCTGGAGGATTATATAGGTAAGCTCCCACAGGTAAGTTCCAGCCATGCTCAGGTATTTTTTTCCCCGCGTACGAATAAGGCCCTGGAGCGCGCCGCTTCTGTGGCGCGCGAATTAAGGGATGAATTTATCTCCGCAGAGCATGTATTATTAGCGCTTTTAGATGATCCTGACTCTGCAGTCGCCCAAGAGTTTAGAAAAAGAAATATAGATAAGGACCAGGTTTTGGCGGCATTAGCCCAGTTACGCGGCAGCCATCGGATCACCGATGACAATCCGGAAGAAAAGTTCAATGCCTTAGAGAAATACGGGCAGGATATCACGCAGGAAGCGCGCCTGATGAAACTGGATCCGGTCATCGGCCGGGATAAAGAGATCCGCCGCCTGATGCAAGTCCTCTCCAGGCGCACCAAAAATAATCCAGTCCTTATCGGCGAGGCCGGAGTGGGTAAGACCGCTATCGTGGAGGGCTTGGCACAGCGTATTGTTTCCAATGACGTCCCGGAGGGCTTAAAGAATAAAAGGATCGTTTCCCTGGACCTGGGAAGTTTGGTGGCGGGTACTAAATTCAGGGGAGAGTTTGAGAACAGGTTAAAGGCGGTATTAAAAGAGGTGCAGGCCAAAAACGGAGAAATCATATTATTCGTGGATGAGTTGCATACCATTGTAGGCGCCGGCGCTGCCGAAGGGGCGATTGATGCCTCCAATATGTTAAAGCCCATGCTTGCCCGGGGGCAGTTGCGTTGTATCGGGGCGACTACCCTGGATGAATACCGTAAGTACATAGAAAAAGATAGCGCCCTGGAGAGAAGGTTCCAACAGATATTTGTGGACGAGCCGGATATCCAGGGGACTATTGCCATACTACGCGGGTTGAAGGAAAAATATGAGATTCACCACGGAGTACGCATTAAGGATTCCGCTTTAATCGCCGCCGCTACTCTATCCAGCCGCTATATTACCGACAGGCACCTGCCGGATAAGGCAGTAGACCTGATTGATGAAGCGGCAAGCCACCTGAGGATCGAAATAGACAGCATGCCCGCGGAGGTGGACGCTGTCCAGAGAAAGATTGTGCAACTTGAGATAGAAAAACAGGCCTTGAAGAAGGAGAGAGATGAATCCTCAGGGGCCAGGCTGAAGAAGATTGATGATGAGTTGATCCGGCTAAAAGATGAGCTGGATACGAAAAAGAAGCAATGGGAGAAGGAAAAAAACATAATTTTGCATATACGCCAGATCAAAGAGAAGATAGAGGAATTAAAGAACCGGGCCCAATCCGCTGAAAAGGCCGCCGACCTGGATAAGGTTGCGGAGATAAAATACGGTAAGTTGATCGAATTGGATAAGGAATTGAAGAGGAAAAATGACGATTTAAAAAAACTGCAGTCTGATTCAGCTATGCTCAGAGAGGAAGTCGGCGATGAGGATATTGCCGAGGTGGTTTCGGAGTGGACTGGGATCCCGCTTACTAAATTGATGGAGGCCGATACTGAAAGGCTTGTCCATATGGAGGAGCGCCTGAAGAGCAAAGTAGTGGGGCAGGCTGAGGCGATCGGGGCGATCTCAAACTGTATCCGGCGCAGCCGCAGCGGATTATCCGATGAAAATAGACCCATGGGGTCATTTATCATTCTCGGGCCGACCGGTGTCGGAAAGACCAAATTAGCCAAGGCCTTAGCGTGGTTTTTATTTGACGACGAGAATGCCATCGTGCGCCTTGATATGTCCGAGTATATGGAGAAGTTCAGCGTCTCGCGGTTAGTCGGGGCGCCTCCGGGATACGTGGGTTATGAAGAAGGCGGCCAGTTAAGCGAGAAGATCAGGCGCCGCCCTTACGCGGTAGTGCTCCTGGATGAAATAGAGAAGGCGCATCCGGAGGTTTTTAATATCCTGCTGCAGATCTTAGACGAAGGCAGACTTACCGATGGGCAGGGACGCACGGTAAGCTTCAGGAATACCGTTATCATCATGACTTCGAATATCGGTGCCGAGATCATCCAGCAGCATGGCTCCATAGGTTTTAAGGGCCCCCGGGAAACGGAGGTTTTTACAGAAGTCAAGTCCAGATTGATGGATGAAGTCAAGATAACCTTTCGGCCGGAGTTCTTAAATCGTATTGACGACATAATCATCTTTGATCCTTTGACTAAAGAAGACCTGAGACGTATCATAGCCCTGGAATTGGAACCTCTCTCTAAAAAGCTTGGGGCGCAGGGGATCAGCCTGGAATTGACCCAGAAGGCAAAGGACTATCTTTTGGAGCGCGGTTTTGATGCCAATTTCGGGGCGCGCCCCTTAAGGAGGGCTATCCAAAAGTATCTCCAGGACCCATTATCTTTGCAAATGCTGGAAGGAAACTTTAAGGGGGCCAAGAAGATAGTAGTAGATGTGGATGCGCAAAAGAACCTGGTATTTAAATGATTATGTGCAGATGAATGTGGTTGACAAGCAGGTGAATTGTGCTAAAATTACCTTTTAGCATTCTTGAGGTATGAGTGCTAACGAGGGGGAAACCATGACCAGAAATGTTGATTATCAGACTAGAAGAAAACAGGTTTTGGCTTCGGCGATCAGGAGTTATATCCAGAATGCCATGCCCGTGGCTTCCGAAGATATCGCGCCCGAATTTGAATTAAGTTCGGCTACTATCCGCAATATCTTCTCTGAACTGGAGGAATCCGGGCTCTTGACGCATTTATATACTTCAGGAGGCAGGATCCCCACGGATAAGGGTTATCGTTATTACGTGGATTTACTGCTCTCTAAGATGGAGCTTCTGGATAACGAGAAGGAGCAGATCATCGCCAAATACAGGAAAGAAATGAGGCGCATGGACGATGCCCTGGAAGAGACCTCTGAGATTATCTCTAATATCACTCATTACGCCGGCATAGTATCTCTTCTTGAGTGGCAGGATAGGTTTTTCTACAAAGGGATCAGCCGTATCCTGGAACACCCGGAGTTCAAAGACTCCACCAAGATCCGTTTGTTAATAAAATTTATTGAGGATAAAGAACGGCTTTTAAAACTGGTGAACCGAGATTTTAATGATAAGGTAAAGGTATATATAGGCCATGAGCTTGAGTGCCCGGATATGGAGGATTGTTCGCTGGTGGTCTCCAGTTACCGTTTAAAGGATAAGCGCACAGGCAGGATAGCGGTATTGGGGCCGGCGCGTATGGAATATAACCATATCATACCGACGCTGGAATATATCTCTGAGACGCTCACAGCCATACTGGATAGGATATAATGGCAGAATCTAATCATAAAGAAGAGAAGCAGGAAGATAAGATAATCCCCTTGAAAGAATCCGATTATCTTAAGTTAAAGGAAGACGCGGCAAAGGCCGGCGAATATTGGGAGAAGATCCTGCGGCTGCAGGCGGATTTTGAAAATAGCCGTAAGCGTCAGGAAAAAGACCGGCAGGATTTTGTCAAATTTGCCAACGAGGGGATCATTTTGGAGTTGCTTAATGTCATCGATGATTTAGGGCGCGCGGTGAATCTGGCGGAGTCCGGCCACGAGGACCTGCAGGCATTCTTAAAAGGCGTGGAGATGATCCTGGCGCATTTATACGAGATGCTTAAAGAGTACGGGGTAAAGGCCATTGATTCCGAAGGCAAAATATTTGACCCGCATTTTCATGAAGCGCTGATGCAGGAGGAGAATAAAGATCTTCCGGAGCACACTATAATAGAAGAATTGCAAAAAGGTTACTTATTAAATGACCGGGTGTTGAGGACTTCAAAAGTAAAAGTTTCTAAAAAAACATAGAATAAGAAACAAGGAGGGTAGATATGGCAAAAGTAATCGGAATAGACTTGGGAACTTCTAATTCAGCGGCAGCAGTGAT
>JAQTUD010000026.1:8831-13887 GCA_028710405.1 Candidatus Omnitrophota bacterium | reverse complement strand
TATCATCCCCCCACCCTACTGCCCGACGGATGACTAAAGGCCCGCGCGCAGGATAGCCGAACTTACGCGTGGCGTAATTAAAACTCTTGCTTATCGCCAGATACGCGTCAACCAGGGTCCCGTCTAAGTCAAAAATAATTAATTTGATGTTTTCCATATTAAATAATTAAGAGGCAGGGAATCTATCCCTGCCTCTTAATTTAGAATAGACGATCTTTAAGGTTTTTGTTACGGAGTAACCTGCGTATCCTGCGGGGTAATCTCAGCGCCTTCTGGCCCGGAAGATGGGATCTCCGGCTTCTCTACGCTGATCACGCGGGCGATATTTTTTCCGTCGGCAGTAACTAGATAATCCACGCTTAAAGAATCCTTGGCCTTTATCTCCATCAAGGAAACGACATTCTCATAAGTAGTCTGGCTATCTACGGTGATTACGATATCTTTCTCCATATCGGCTTCATAATCCAGGTATTTCACCGATAGGGTGCTGTTGGCCGCGTCCACCGAGATTGCCTCTCCCCAGAGCCACTGCAATTTCTCCTCAGGCTTCTCTCCCACAACCGCGGCATTCTCGCCTGCCACAGGCTGTATAGCTGGTTCCTGCGCCGCTTGGGCTACGGGTTGCTCCGGGGCTGGGGCCGCCTGTTGAGCTTGCTCCTGGGCCTGTTGGGCTAAGGATACGCCTGTCATCAATAAAATAACCGCTACCGCTAAAATAAAAGCGTTTTTCCTCTTCATACTCCCTCCTTTAATAAAAGAAATCTATCATAAAACAGCTGGCTTGTCAAGGACTTAGGCAGAGGGAGATCCGACCCCTTTTTTACTATCTATATACGGGTAGGAAGAGCAGGGCTAGCCAGACGATAACAGTCGTGACTACCCCTACCGTCAGGCCGATACGCAACCACTGAAAGAACTTTATATGGATATTACGCTCTTTTTCCAGTATCCCCAGGGCGACGATATTGGCGGTAGAGCCGACCAGGGTGATATTACCTCCTAAGCATCCGCCAAAAAGTAGCGCCCACCATAGGGGCTGCAGATTCAGCCCATGAAAACTCTGTATTACCGGGATAAAAGCGGCCACCAGCACCACGTTATCCAGAATGCTGGAGCCGATAGTAGAAATCCAGAGGACCATACTGATAATGACAGGAAAACTATTCCCCGCTAATCCGGATAATTTCTGCGCCAGCACATCGGTGGCGCCGGTATATTTTAGCGTGCCTGCCTGCATAAAAAGCAACAGGAAGAAAAGAAGCGTCCACCACTCTACATCCCTCTCAATATAATCCCTGGCCTTGCGCCACTTCCAAGCCATCACTAAGCCGCTTGAGATAAGCGGGATAGTCAATAACACCGTGTTCGGCGCTAACCCCAGGAATAATTCTAGGCGATGGTGTAAAGAAATACAGAAAAGAGTGGCCCCGAAAATAGCCAGGCTGATCTTTAGTTCTTTCTCCGGTGGGACAGAGATAAGTTTGATCAGTATATCATTGGCTCCGAAGCGGCGCATCTTCTGGTCTAATTCGCGCAATTCCTTACGATACCAGAACCTGACGATAAAGATCAGGGCGACAAGACAGACCAGCATTATCGGGAAGGCCTTGATGATGAAATCTTCAAAGGTAAGGCCGGACTTGGTGGCGATTAGTATTCCGATGGGATTGCCTAATACCGTCCCGCTGGAGCCGATATTGGTGGCCAATACCGAAATAATTAAAAACGGCGTAGGCTCCACTTCAAAATAATCACAGACCTCAAATATCGCGGCCACGATAAAAATAATAGAGGTCACCTCATCCACGGCGCAAGCGAGTAATCCGGAGATAAGGACAATGATGATCAGGAATCTGTCGGCGGTGAGGTTCCTGGCGCGCAGGATCAAACTTACCAGCCAGGCGAAGAACCCGGAATCCTTTAAGAGCCCTACCAATACCATCATCCCAACCAAAAATAAGATGACTTCCAAGGAAGAGAATTTGATAGCGCTCTCTAAATCTATGGCCTGAGTGATCAGAAGAACAGAGGTGCCCAGGAAAGCAAAGGTGAGGCGGAAACTCCAGAAGAATAAAGTACCTAATATTGAGACAGAAAATATGGCTATAGAAAGGGATTGCCGTGAGTTTAATCCGATGCCTCTGCTCAGCAGCCCTATGACCAGGGCCAGGGTAAGAAGGATGAAGAGTTTTTTGCGCAATTTAGCTATTCCTTAGCGATAAATCGGCACGAATAAAAGCGCGATCCAGACAATGACAGTAGTAACCACCCCCGTAGTAAGGCCGATCCCGAACCATCTAAAGAAAGTCATCTTGATATTTTTTTCTTTCTCCAATATCCCCAGGGCGACGATATTGGCGGTAGAGCCGACCAGGGTGATATTGCCGCCGAAGCATCCGCCAAAAAGTAGCGCCCACCAGAGGGGCTGCAGATTCAGTCCCTGAAAACTCTGTATTACCGGGATAAAAGCGGCCACCAGCACCACGTTATCCAGTATACTGGAGCCGATAGTAGAGATCCAGAGAATTATACCGATTAAAACCGCCTGGCTATTCCCTGCCAATCCGGATAAACCCCTGGCCAGGACATCGGTGGCACCGGTATATTTCAGCGTGCCTGCCTGTGCAAAGAGGAGCATAAAAAATAACAGTGTCCACCACTCCACGTCTTTCTCCACATAATCCCTGGCCCTCTTCCATTTCCAGATCATTACACAGCCGCTGGATAAAAGCGGCATAGTCAGTAGGACCGTATTCGGCTCCAGATGCCAAAGCAGCTCCAGGCGATGATGCAGGGAGATGAAAAATAAGGTGATCCCAAAAATTACCAGGCTTACCTTCAATTGTTTATCCGGCGGGACAGAGATGAGTTTGATGAGCATCTCATTTGAGCCTAATTTCTTTATATGTTCATCCATTCCTTTGATAGTCTTCCTATACCAAAAAGTCACTAAAACTATTGTTGCCACCAGGGCTGCCATAGACAAAGGGAAAGCCTTAATGATGAAATCCTCAAAGGTAAGCCCAGCCTTGGAGGCAATCAATATCCCGATAGGGTTGCCTAAGACCGTGGCGGCGCTGCCGATATTAGTAGCCAAAACGGAGATGATGATAAAAGGCACCGGGTCTGTCTCAAAATAATCACAGATCTCCAGGACCGCCGCGACCATGAATATAATAGAGACTACCTCCGAGGTCATGGTAGACAGGAGCGCGGAAACTACAGAAATAATTATTATGAATTTGCGCGCGGAGAGCTTCCTGATGCGCAGGATCAACTGCACTATCCAGGCGAAGAACCCCGTCTCCTTCAAGAGCGCCACCAGTATCATCATCCCCACCAGAAACAGGATCACATCCAGCGAGGCGAATTTAATCACATTCTCCAGGTCAATAGTGTGGCAGAGCAACAATACAGATGTCCCGATAAAAGCAAAACCCAGGCGGAAATCCCAGAAGAACAGCGTGCCTAATATGGAGGCGGAAAATATGGATACCGACAGGGCCTGTTGGAAATTCAGTCCGGTATTCCTGGTCAATATACCTAAACCCAGGGAGATAGAAATTAAAATGATAAATCTCTTTAACATATTATTTTATTTCTGCGGATCAGACTCCTCGATCATAGCCTTTAATATATCACACCTGGCGATAATACCCGTGACTTTGCTATTTTTATCCAGCACCGGAAGGCGCCGCGCTTTCTGGGTAAGTATTATCCTGGCTACTTCGCATAAAGTGGCATCCTCTGAGGTGGTAACTACTTCCCGGCGCATCAATTGCTGGACTTGCATATTGCTTAATTCCTGAATTTTTTTTTGTATAGACTTGGGGCTCTCTTCGTAAATAAACTTACCTACCTTCTCTATATAACTGGGCAGCAGGCGGCCAAGCACCTCCTTTTCCGTAAACATACCCACCAGGTTACCTGCGGCGTCAATGACCGGCAGGCCGCTAATCTCCATTTTAAACAACAGGGCTGCCGCCTTCATCGCGTTATCTTCCGGCTTAAGGCTTACCACTTCTTTCTTCATTATCTCTTTTACCTTCACCCCGCCCTTCCTTTCTTTTTAACCCCGCTCTCCGCAGACAAGGGCGGGGTTCATCTTCTTCTCCTTTGAAGGTTACCTCAGACGCCGAACATCTTTTTTACCCGCGGTTTCATCTTGAAATAAAATAGGGCGGCAAAAAATGCCTTAAACAAATCCCCCGGCAGGAATGGCAGAAATCCGATAAGAAATGACTTTTGTACAGAGATACCCAGGAGAGTTTTGAGCCAGACCATGCCGCAGGACGAAAGCAGGAGGTCAGCCAGGCAGAATAAAGCAAAGGTATGGATAAATTTTTTACCGGCGTATTGTATGCATTTGCCTATAAAGATACCGGCCAATACAAAGCCTGCCAAATAACCCCCGGTAGGCCCCAATAAATAAGATAATCCGTAGCCGGCATTGGTAAAGATCGGCAAGCCCCCGACGCCCAGTAAAATGTAACTTAATTGAGAGGCCGCGCCCAGCCCTGGCCCCAGGCAGGCCCCGGCAAGAAGCACAAACATAGTCTGCAGGGTGACGGGAACCGGGCTAAAAGGCAGCGGGATGCGTACAAAAGCGCTTAAAGCGGTAAGGATTACAAAGGTCGCCGTCGCCAATACGCGCAATAAAGCCTTGTCTAGGGTAAACTCTTTCTTCAAAATCGCTTCCATATCGTTCATCTCCTTATGCTTTTCTGCTGTTTTTACTTTTCTCACACCCTTAGTAGGGGACACTTTCCGTAGACATTGGAATAGAAGTATTTTTAGGAAAGTGTCCCCTGAGATGAATGATTACCCCTCTCTCTTGAGTACAACTTCTAAGGTTATTCTTTAGCTATAGCCAGGGTGATTAGGCCGGCCAAAATCAAAAATAGGCCGACGCAGCCTTTGACTATCGCAAGAAGCTCTCCCCACCATCTCAAAAGCGCCATAGCGCCCAATACCAGGAATGCCAGGCCCAGGAGAACCTTGAAAAGACAAGGAATCATTTTCCCTGAGGCGCATCCACACCCGCATTTTTGTTCTT
>JAQTUD010000026.1:0-8731 GCA_028710405.1 Candidatus Omnitrophota bacterium | reverse complement strand
AGAAGCTCTCCCCACCATCTCAAAAGCGCCATAGCGCCCAATACCAGGAATGCCAGGCCCAGGAGAACCTTGAAAAGACAAGGAATCATTTTCCCTGAGGCGCATCCACACCCGCATTTTTGTTCTTCTTTCTTAATCTCTTCCCCCATGCTACACCTCCTTCATTTCCGGCTTGCTCTTCCACCGGCGGTGAATCCACCCCCACTCTGCCGGATATTTACGTATATATGATTCAATGATATTGGTCAGCTTCTGTATATTCACGCTTATCGTATCCTGACGGTTTGAGCCCTCCTGCAGCTCCAGGGCCGGCTCAATAATCATCTTGTGACTGTCATCATCCTGCCTGAGCATAAAGCAAGGTAATATTACCGCCTTTGTGCGCTGCGCCAGCACTACCGGGCCGGTGGCGGTGGCTGCCTTGCGGCCAAAAAAATCCACGAATACCCCGCCGCTGCCGAAATTCTGGTCTATGGGTATAAAAACTATTTCGTTATTACGCAATGCATCTATGGTCATATTCACGCAGGTAGCGCGCGGCTGGGTATAGATCGTCTTGATATTAAATTTATCGCGCTTAGCCTTAATCATCTTATCCGCGCGGGCATCCCGCATCGTGCGCATAATGATCGCGGCCTTGTAACCGGAAAGAGTCAACCTGGCTAAGGCCAGAGGGAAACTTCCGAAGTGCGCGCTCACCATTATTACACCATTGCCCTTGGCTAAGGCGGCATCCAGATGCTCCCTGCCGGCCATCTGTATCTTTTTATCCATAAGCCGGGGCCGGTCTGAAAGATATAAGATCTCAATGCCCGACTTGGCCATAAAAAAGAAAGAATCTTTGGCGATCTGCTCTATCTGGCTCCGGGTCTTATCCTGGCCAAAGGCGATAGAGAGGCTCTCCAAAGCGACCTCCCTGTGTTTCTTATCTAATTTATAGCCTATCAAGCTGATACCCTTGGCAAGGGCGAAGAGAAAACTAAGCGGGAGAAACTTGCTTATCAAAGAAAAAAAGATCAGACCTAACCAGGCGAAGAAACGTGCGATATTTTTGCGTAATTTCTTGATATCCATAGGAGATATATAATGAATTATAACAAAAAGGATTTAGTTTACAAGGGCAAACTATAGCTTGTAGCCGATCTTACGCAAGAAGGCCTTCCTCCAGGCGATATCCGATTCTGTTTCCAGGCCAACTGGCGCGGCTCCATCAATGACCCCTAATATACCCCTTCCCCCCGCCTGGTTCTGGGCGACGATGACATCCACGGAGTTGGCAGTGGCGCAGTATATAGAGCAGACCTCCGGGATATTCTTGATGGCATTCAATACATTTATAGGGTAGGCATCGCGCATAAAAACAGCGAAAGTATGCCCGGCTCCGATCTCCAGGATATTGCCTTCAGCCATCTTTTTTAACTCCGGATCATTCCCCTCCGACCTGACCTTGCAGGCACCGGAGGATTCCGCGAAGGCAAGGCCGAATTTTATCCCCGGGACATTATTCACTAAAACCTCATAAAGGTCCTCCACCGTCTTGATAAAGTGGCTCTGGCCAAGTATGAGATTAACGTCCTGCGGCTTATTCACTTTGATTAGTCTTAGATCCAACATAGGCTCCCCCCTCTTGGTCATTTAATACTTATTTTCCTGAAAGCCGTGGCTGATATCGGCAGGGTCCCGCTGTACGATTTGATGGAGGCCAGGATAAAATCCGGGTTACCCAAGAGGCCCAGCGGTAATTTTAAAACCAAGGTGTTGACGCCAAACTGCAGGGATATATCTTTATTAGCTATCATCTTCTTACGGTCGAATACCCTGAATTTAGTATTCTTGGTGATTATGCGTATCTTGGGCATCTGGGCAAAGGGTATTTCGGCGCTATAACCAAAAAGATAGGCTTGTATACTGAACCTGTGCTTTAATCTTTCCGGTTTTTCAATACGGATGAACAAAAAATCATTCGTGGCCGCATAACTAACGTTACCCTTATCCTGGACTATAGCTTCCTGATAATCCGACGGGTCGGATTCCGAATCAATGTATAAACCTGAAACGCCGGAGAACGGGGCTGCCAATTCCTCGGGCGACACCTGGCTATTCAGCTGGACCTGGGCGTAATCCCCGAACAATTCATTCTTGCGCGCGAAGGCTAATAGGTAAAAGGCGCTGGAGGCAGTCTGGCTGCGGTAATAGAGGATCGCCCGGCGCTTCTTCTCCAGTTGTTGCGGCGTCAAAAGAACCTCTATCCATTTTATATCGGAATTAATTAATTCCTGCGGCGGCTCCAGGCCTAATTCGGGGTGATAACGCCGAGGTAATGGCCAACCTGAATGATGCACCAGATAAGGATAGATACTGGGAGAAGAAAGTTCTTTTTCTAGGTCCGCGAGGGCGATCTGTAAAAATAAATAAAGAGATTTATGGTCCACATTGACGTCAGCCGGATGAGAAACAAAGATCTTATTAGGTTTATATTCTTTGAGCACGCGCTCTAAGTCCCCCAGGATGCTCTCTCCTGTGTATGGTGCGCCGAAAGATAAATTTTCTTTATAAGGCACGGCAGATATACGGGTCAATAACCCCTTATAGGGTTTTTCTGTCTGCCAATACCGGCTTAAAATAGAGAATGTCCCGTAATCAGGATAACCTAAGAAAATAAGGTTCTCCTCCCCCAGGCCCAAAAACTTCATCGCCTGGATGCTTTCGCGCCGGCGCAGCTGCCCCATATGAATGAATTCGCCTTTTCTTAGGGTTATCCGCTTCTCGTAGACGATAAAAGCGAACTGGTTATGGTCGCCATTGGTCAGATATAATATCTTGACCTGCGCGCCGGCGGCCAGGGCCTGCTGGATCACCCCGGCGCAACCTATGGCTTCGTCGTCAGGATGAGGCGCCAGGATAAGGATACGGTCTGCGGCGGTAACAAACTCGGGAACCTCTGTGTGGCGCCCAGGCGGCTGGGCAGCGGCATATGCCGCTATCACCGCGCAGAGAGTAAATAATAATATAAAAATTAGTCTCTTTCCCATAATTATGGTCTATTTTACCACATAATCCTCCTCAACGGAAACAGTTTCCAACTCAAAGCGGAAACTGTTTCCGTTTTGTTCGGGACAGTGTCCCTAACTCTGAAGGGGACACTTTCCGTAGTAATATAACTAGATATACATAGGAAAGTGTCCCCTAAGCAGGTCGTAGGAAATTGTCCTCAAACAAAAAACAGAATTGAGGTTTTTAATTGCAATAAAAGAGGAAAAAGATATAATATGCCTATGGCCCAGACATCTACCCAGGAACATTACGGACGTATCAAGCGCATACTGCTATTGATATTGGTGTTAAACTGGCTGGTAGCCGCGGCTAAAATCATCTACGGCATAATAAGCCGCTGCAACAGTATGACTGCCGACGGCTTTCATTCCCTATCCGATGGGGCCTCTAATATCATCGGTATCATCGGCATACACTTTGCCTGCCAACCAACAGATAAAGACCACCCTTACGGCCACAAAAAATACGAGACATTTTTCTCCTTAGGTATAGCTATGCTCCTCTTCCTCATCTCTGCCGGGCTGATCCATGAATCCTTAGGCCGCATACGCAATCCCGTCACCCCCCAGATTGACGCTAAAAGCTTTGTGATAATGATAGTTACGATGATTATCAATTATCTGGTAATGCGCTATGAACGCAGCCAAGGGAAACTCCTCAAAAGTGATATCCTTTCCTCGGATTCTATGCACACCAAGGCCGACATCTTTACTTCGTTCTCGGTCATCATCGCCATGGCGGTGATAAAATTGGGCTACCCCATCCTTGACCCGGTAGCTACTATCTTCATCGCCATTTTCATCGCCCGCTCCGGATATGGAATAGTGAAAGAGAGCTCGGTAATACTCTGCGACACCGCCGTTATCTCAGATGAAAAGAAAATTGAGGATATTGTTTTGCAGGTCAAGGGAGTAAGGACTTGCCATAAGATACGCACCCGCGGAAGGCCCGATGATATTTACGTTGACCTGCACGTGCAGGTCAACCCGGATATGCACGTGGATAACGCGCACAAGATAAGTTATTGTATTGAAGAGGCGATTAAGAAAGGCATCCCTGAAGTGACGGACGTCGTGGTGCACATAGAGCCGAAAGAGAAAGAATCAGCGTAAATACTCCATGGGGTCGCAAGGGACGCCGTCAACCCTAACCTCAAAATGCAGATGCGGCTGGATGGCGGGATGATTGGAGTTCCCGGTCTTACCTATCCTACCTATCATCTGTCCCTGCCTTACAAACTGCCCTTTTACCGCGCATATTTCTGAAAGGTGCCCGTAAATAGTAACCATCTTCCCGAGATGTTTAATAATAACATACTTGCCCATCCCGTTATTCTGCTTGGCTACCGCCACTATCCCCGAGCGGGCAGCCAGGACAGGCGTACCTATCTTGGCGGAGAGATCCAGGCCCTGATGCACCCTTCTTCCGTTACGGCCGGCGCCGAAATATCCATCCCCGCGACTGTCATTACGGATGATAAAATCCCTCTTATATTCTACCGGCGAGAGAAAATAACTTCTATCCAGGAAATAAAAACTAAATATCAGGTAAACCGGCAAAAAAGCCAGCAGGGCCAATAACCATTTTTTCATTGTTTTTTTCTCCGTAAAATTACACGGAATATAACACAAAGGGTGAAAATAGACAATAGAAAAATAAAAATATCTCCATAGCGGCCATAAAAAGTTAGCTCGCCTCGGCGGGGCGCTATTTCTCCTGAGCTGTATCCATCAATAAAAATATCCCTCCCTTGTTTGTCCTTTATCAAAGATAAAATCTTACCTGTGGGGCTGATAAAACCCGAGACCCCGGTGTTTGCCGCGCGCGCCAGATACGTATGGTTCTCCACCGCCCGGAATACCGAGGCCTGAAAATGCTGTCTGGCCGCCGAAGTTTGTTTATACCAAGCGTCATTAGTGATATTTACCAGGAAGCCCGCTCCTGTCCTGATAAAATCCCTGGAGATTTCAGGAAAGAGGTCTTCAAAGCAAATTAAAACGGAGAATTTACTAGACAGGGAAAAAACAGTGTGATCTTTGCCTTTTTCAATATCGCCGATAGGCGCGATGCTTTCTAAGAAAGGAAAGTATTTCTTTAAAGGGATGTATTCGCCGAAGGGGACCAGGTGTAGTTTATCGTAACGGCCGATAAGTCTGCCTCGGGCAGAAAGTAAAAGCGCGCTGTTATAATAAAGATTATCACGCAAGGTCACTGCCCCGGCCAGGATAGGAACACCTGACTCCCGCGCCAAAGATTCTATCTTGGTAAAATACTCCGGCTCGTCCTCCGGGACCACCGGCACAGATGCCTCCGGCCAGATGATCAACTCTGGTTTCTGGCGCGCGGCCGCAAGAGTGAGGCGGGAATATTTATCGGTAATAAAATCGTTTGCCTCCCGGCGCCATTTTAATTCCTGGGGGATATTCCCCTGGATGACGGAGATTCTAACTGGTCGATGGTCGCCGGTCGCCGGTCGCCGGTTAAGATTGTAATAACCATAGCCTAAAGTCAAAGATAAAAGCGCTATTAGTATGATGGCGACTATTTTAAATCTCGACAGGAACTTGTTCCTTTTTGCCCAGATCATCTCCACAATCGCGGCATTAGTAAAGACCAGCAGGAATGAAACCCCATATGCGCCGGCCAGATCGGAGATTTGGATTACAGGAAGATTGAGATATTGAGAGTAGCCTAAGAGCGCCCAGGGAAAACCGCTAAAAAGATGCGCGCGGACGTATTCAAGCAGGACCCAAACAGAGGGAACAAATATCAGGCCATAAATTTTGGATTGTTTAGTGAATGGGCGGATGATCAGGGCAAAGAACGCGAAGTATAAAGATAGATAGATGATCAGGGCAATCGTCCCCAACAGGGTAACGTGCGCCAGCCAATAAACCGTTAATGTCCAAAAGACCAGGCCGGTGATAAGAAATAGCAGAAACGATTGTTTTTGGGACTTATCCTTGAGCGCCAAGAATACCGGCACAAATCCTACCCAGGCCAGGGGCCAAAGATCAGCTCCGGGAAAAGATAAGGCCAGCATCAGACCGGAAAGAATAGCTAAAAATATACCTCTTTTCATCGTTTAGTATTCTAACATCATAAATATACTAAGCAAAGCCAAAAGTTTCGTCCCGTAGCGTCTGGCGAGGCGCGTTCTCGCAGGAACGCTCGCTTTTCCCCAGCGTGGAAAAGCTCGCTCGGATCGGCTTCCTCGCTCTCGCAGACTTCGCAGCCAGCAGGCGAACCATGCCCGCTCGTCGCCTTTACGTCCTGCTCAAACCGCGCCTCGCCAGCCGCTGAGATTTCTCCACCAGTCGGAGAGGGGCATTTGTGCTATGAGCCAAAAAGGCGCTGTATATTACAGCGCCTTTTTTGTTTGCGGAAAACTAAAAAACAGAGATGTCCCCTTTATTCCAAAACTATGTCTCCTGGGCGACTTTATGCAGGATCTCGGAAATAAAGGTCTGATACTTGAACCCCATCTTGCGCGCTTTTTGCTTTATAGTCTCCAGATCGAACTTATTGACGCGAATATTCAAGACCGTATCTTTCTTCCTGCGCTCAAGGGCCTGCACAATTTCATTGTATCTTTCCTTACTAACGGGAACAAATTCTTCAAAGTGATCTTCAATCCACTGCTCTTCCTTAGTTAGTTTGATCTTCCTCATTTTCCTACTCCTTCTTATAGATCTTCTTATATTTACGACAGGGATAGAGTGTTTTTAAAAAGATGCCTTCCTCATCATCAACAAACGGTACCGCCCAAATATAGTTTTTATGTTCATATATCAAAATACCCTGATTATCGCGGGTTGGGTGCTCACGGACATCCAGTAACCTAGCATTAATTATCTCCTCAAACGAAACTCCGCGCGTAAGCTTTAACCGCTGGCTCTTCAGCGCATTCCATCTGAAATATTCCATCTATGCCTGGTGATGGAGTGTATATACAATTGTATTACTTTTTCCGTATTTGTCAAGCGCTACTTTCTCCATCGCCCGTCCCCCTCTCTACTCTAATAGACGTAAAAAGAGGCAAAATCTAACAGGGATATTTTATGTTTTGGGGACACTTTCCGCCCCACGCTGAAGGGGACACTTTCCGCCCCACGCTGAAGGGGACACTTTCCGCCCCACGCTGAAGGGGACACTTTCCTATGTATATCTAAAGCAGGTTCAGGAAAGTGTCCCCTGAGTAGGTTGCAGGAAAGTGTCCCCTAGGCAGGTAACAGGAAAATGTCTCTTGCTAAAGTGTATAGCGGCTGGCGGGGCGGAAATTGAAATTACTTCCTTATCATAATCAGAAGCATCTTGAAGCGGCGGATGGCTTTGAGAGCGTGGGATTTGTGGGCGGGCATGACCAGCATTTGGCCTTTTTTGACGATATGGGGCTTACCGGAAATTTTAATTTCCGCGCTGCCGTCTGCGATATAAACTAAGGCATCATATGGGGCGGTGTGTTCGCTTAAACCCTGATCCTTATCAAAGGCAAACAAAGTAACTGTTCCGGCGTCTTTCCTGATTATCTCTCTGCTGACCACGGAATTATCCTGATACTCAAGTAAGGACGCCAGATCAAAGGCTTTATTGTCCATGGCACTTTTTATATTTTTTTCCGGAGCCGCAGGGGCAGGGATCATTTCTTCCTACCTTGGGCTGGTCTCTTTTGATTGGCGCCGGAGTAGACGGAGGTTCTTCGGGAGAATCTAAATCTTGCTCAACTGGTTCCTGCTGCGTGGGCCTTTGGAAACGCGCGGCCTCCGGATGCGAGAACTCCTGCGGCACAGAGGTAAATACTTGTTTTACCCTCTCCGGACGGGCCATCTGCAGTTTAAATACTGTTTCGGCAGCCTCCTCTTCAATGGATGCAACCATCTGGGCGAACATCTCAAATGCCTCGCGCTTATATTCCACTAACGGATCGCGCTGTCCGTATGAGCGCAGGCCGATGCCTTCTCTTAAAGTGTCCATCGCGTATAAATGGTCCTTCCATTTGGCGTCGATTATCTGTAGAAAAACCATCCGTTCCATATGCCGCATCAGCTCCGTGCCTACAGATTTCTCTTTTTCTTCGTAGGCATTCAATACTGCTGAAGACACATCTTCTGCCGTGCCTACGCGGCCGGACTTACCGGGAGCGATCGCCGGCACTTCTACGCCGAATCTTAATTTTATAGCGCTGGATAATCCCACCAGGTCCGGCTCCTGGTTTAGATTATCCGGAAAGTGAATAGCGAAAATATCATTTATCATCCGGGAGATTATCTGCTGGATATTTTCTTTTAATGATACACCTTCCAATATCTGACGGCGCTGGCCGTAAACGATCTCCCTCTGTTTATTCATTACGTTATCAAATTCCAAGAGCTGTTTTCTGATCTCAAAGTTATGCTGTTCCACCCGGCGCTGGGCGATCTCAATTGAGCCGCTAACCCAAGGATGTTCTATCACCTGGCCTTCCTCCAGGCCTAACTTATCCATTAGCCCGGTGATCCTATCGGAGCCAAAGAGTCGCATCAGGTCATCACCCAATGAAACATAAAAACGCGATGAACCCGGATCCCCCTGCCTGCCGCAGCGGCCGCGCAACTGGTTATCAATGCGCCGGGCCTCGTGGCGTTCGGTTGCCAGGACGTGCAGCCCGCCTAGCCTTACGACTTTTTCGTGCTCTTCC
>JAQTUD010000025.1 GCA_028710405.1 Candidatus Omnitrophota bacterium | reverse complement strand
GTGGGGAATATAGAGGCGATTAGGTCGGCGCAGGCGATTATTGTGGTAGCGGGGATGGAAGGGGCGCTGGCGAGTTTAGTCGCAGGCTTGGTAAAGAGCCCGGTTGTCGCGGTGCCTACCAGTTGCGGTTATGGCGCAAGTTTCGCCGGATTATCCGCCCTCTTGACCATGCTGAATAGCTGTTCGCCGGGAGTGGCGGTAGTAAATATTGATAACGGCTTTGGCGCCGGATATTTTGCCGGAATGATTTGTAAGTAGTCGGGGGTGAGGGGTGAGGGGCGAGGGGGAAATCAAGTTGCAGGAAGCAGTGAAGTTCCATGGGCATTTAGGGCCATACCTGGTGCTGGGGCTTCTGGCCGGCCAGAGAGCGCTAAAAGAATTAAAGTGTAAAAAATATTTTGGCCTGAATGTCTTGGCCTGGGGGGCAACGCGCAAACCGAGATCCTGTCTAATCGACGGATTGCAGTTATCTTGCGGAGCCACCTATGGAAAAGGCAATATCCGTAAGTTAGCGGGGCCGGCGATCAAAATAGAATTCTCTAATATTTCTACCCGAAAAAAAATAGTTTTTAACCTAAATAAAGACCTGGTCCAGGAATTAAATAGTGTAAAGACGCACAAAGATTCGGAGTTATTGGCCAGGCGTTTATATAAAGTTAACCCTCTAAAAATCTTTAAGTTGACTACCGGAGAGTAAAAATGGCCCTTTCAGGACTGGATATTTATAAACTTCTACCCAAGACTAACTGCCGTGAATGCGGATTTGCTACCTGTTTGGCTTTTGCCATGGCCCTGGCTAAAAAAGCGGTGAGCATTGATAAATGCCCGTATATCCTGCCGGAATCTAAAGAAAAATTGGAGGCCTCCAGCCTTCCGCCGATAAAATTAGTTAGTATCGGAGATGGCGATCCTCAACTTCAGATCGGTAATGAAACAGTGATGTTCCGTCACGAAGAAAAGTTCCATCACCCTTGCGGCCTGGGATTTATTATCGATGATAACTTAACGGACACCCAGATAGCTCAGAAGATAGATAAGATCAACGGCCTGAAATTTGAGCGCGTAGGCCAGCAGTTAAATGTAAATATTATCGCCATTAAGCAAAATGGCGCAGCAGCAAGATTTATTGAGGCCGTAAAAATGGTTTCGGCTAAGACACAACTTGCCTTGGTTTTGATGGGTAGAGATGAAGGGGCATTGAGGGGGGCTTTAGAGTTAACCGCGCCCAAAAAGCCCCTGGTTTACTGCGCCAGTAAAGAGAACCTGGCCTCTATCGCTAAGCTATCCGTTGAATTCAAGGTGCCGCTGGTAATTTATGCCGCTAGCTTAGATACGCTCTCTGAACTTACACAGGAGGCCAATAAAGCCGGGGCCGGGGATTTGGTTTTAGATACCGGCGTAAAGCCGTTGGCGCAGAAGATCTGGGATTTAACGCAGATCCGTAGGCAGGCGCTGAAGAAATCGCAGCGTAGTTTAGGCTATCCCTGCCTGGTTGTGGTGGATAGAGAGGATCCTTACGCGGAAGCAATGGAGGCGGCGACTTATATTTCAAAATACGCGGGGATAGTTCTGATCAAAGGAACTGAATCCTGGGAGGCCTTAGCGCTCTTGGCCTTAAGGCAGAATATTTATACTGACCCGCAGCGGCCGCTGCAGATAGAGCCGAAGATCTATGCTATAGGCCGCGCCAATGATAAGTCTCCGGTATTGATCACTACCAATTTCTCTCTTTCTTATTATACTGTTTTGGGCGAGGTGGAGGCAAGCAAGGTCCCATCTTATATTATCAGCGTGGATACCGAGGGTATGTCGGTTTTGACTGCCTGGGCAGCGGAGAAATTCACCCCGGATAAGATTACCGATAGCATCAATAAATTCGGCCTGAAAGATACGGTATCGCATAAAAAGCTGATCATCCCTGGCTATGTGGCGGTGATGAGCGGAGAATTGGAAGATAAGAGCGGGTGGCAGATTATTGTCGGCCCCAAAGAAGCTGCCGGGATACCGTCGTTCTTGAAGAATTTATAACATTGCGGCTGTCGAGTCGTGCTTCTCGCAGCACCGCTGGCATTTTCCCCACCGTGGAAAATGTCGCTTGGTGTTTATGCTCGCTCGCCCTCAGCTTGCGCTTCGGGCACCATGGCCGCTCGCATAAACAACATGCTGCTCTGAAGCACGCCTTGCCATCCGCGAGTAAGAGTAATTAAGGACAGAACGAAAGTTTTCCTTATAAAGGAGGATTGCATGAGAAGAGCCTTAAGTCTGGTACTTGTATTGTTGCTATCCTTTACTTATGCCTATTGCCAAACTCCCCAAACAGAGCCGTCAGCCCAAGAAGTAAAATCTGTTCTTAAAAATTATTTAACATCCAGCGGGGTAATGGAATGCGACGGATATATTACGCTTGAGCATCTATCTAATATAAGGCTCGGCGGATATGATCAGAAATTAGGCGGATGGCCGGTTTACGCCAAGCATAAACAAACATGCCATTCCGGTAAATCGAAGATGACCTATGATAATACCGGAGATTACAAAGAAGCAATAGCTGCTGTAGTCCGCAGAAATCCTTCCGGGGATTTAGAGTGTTTTACGCCGCAGATATTTAAAGAGGCTGCGCAGGATTTAAATAAAGCATTGGAAAGAGCCGGCGCCGAACTGGAAGAGGCCATCAAGGAAGGTCAAAGGCAGAACGCTATTCAAAAAAAATGGGCTCAAGAAACAGGACTTATTAAAGAAGGGCTCGCGGGGCAAATAGTTAAATTCCGCTCCGGAGAAACATTGGGAAACTTTGATATTTCCGGATTAAACATCTGGGTCGAAGATGGGACCGTTTTTGAAGGGGTGGATTCTTTCGACAAACTGGAACCAGATATGCCTATAGCCGTTACTTATTACATTTTTGGTAATAAAGCCATCGCAAAGCATGTCCAGGTATTAAGGTCTTCAAAATAATTTTCGGAAGCTTTCAAGAAAGAATATTTCGCTAATGGAAAAATTCAGGATAACTTTCTATCCGGACAATAAGACGATTGAAATAGAGAAGGATAAGACCATACTTTCTGCGGCGATATCGGCCGGGGTGTATATAAATTCTGTCTGTGGCGGGGATGGGGTCTGCGGGAAATGTCGGGTGATTATCAAAAAAGGCCAGATCAATAGCCCGCCGGAAAGTATTTTAAGTCCTAAAGAGAAAGAAAAAAATATCTGTCTGGCCTGCATGGCTACTGTGCATAGCGACCTGGAAGTGGAGATCCCTGCCGGCTCGCGCCTGGATTTTGCTAAATCTAAAGAGCAGGTCTATTCCGAGACTGAAGAGATCGAGCAGGTATGTCCTGATACAGGCGAAAAAGGTTTTGCATACTTGCCTCTGGTGCGTAAGGTTTACCTGGAGTTGCCTCAGCCGCGCCTGGAGGATAATCTAAGCGATTTAGAGAGGCTATACCGTTACCTGAGTATGAACGTCAACGGTATTTTTCTGAATGAAAACACGGGATTAGGCCCTTATACAAGTTTAGCGAATCTCAAGCAATTAGGGGAATTGCTGCGTGATGCCCAGTGGCAAGTGACTGTTACCTTAGCCAATAGAGACGGAGTGACCGAGATCATTTCGGTAGAGGCCGGTGATACCTCCGGGCGTAATTACGGGGCCTGTTTTGATATCGGTACTACTACCATTAGCGGGCAGCTTATAGATTTAAAGAACGGCATGATTTTAGGCACAAAAGCATCCTATAATAAACAGGCGGCTTTTGGCAGCGATATCATTAGCCGGATCATTTACGCCCGCCAGAAGGACGGCCTGAGCCGGTTGCATAAGATCGTGGTAGATATGATAAATGAGATTATCCGCGAATTGACCGCGGAGCATAATATTGATTTGAATGATCTAAGCGTTATCTTATGCGCCGGTAATACCACGATGATGCATTTATTGCTGGAGATAGACCCGTCTTACATCAGGAAAGAGCCTTATGTACCGACCCTAAACCTGGCGCCGGTGATCCGTTCCGCTGAGATCGGTATGCATATAAAACCACGCGGCCTGCTCTATTGCCTGCCTGGGGTATCCAGTTACGTTGGCGCGGATACTACCGCCGGTGTGCTTGCTACCGGCCTTTATAATCAGGAAGAATTGGGGATACTTATTGATATTGGCACTAACGGAGAGATTGCCTTAGGTAATAAAGAATTCTTGGTATCTGCGGCTGCCTCAGCCGGCCCGGCCTTTGAGGGGAGTGGGGTTGCCTGCGGTATGCGCGCATCAGGCGGGGCGATTCAGCGCGTAAAGATCAACCCCAAAGATTTAAAGGTAACCCTTGAGACTATCGGGAATACATTGCCGCGGGGTATCTGTGGCTCAGGTTATATTGACGCCCTGGCGCAGATGCTTGTCTGCGGAATAATTGATAAGAGCGGTAAGATAAAGTCTGAAGATAAATCACGGGTGCGCCAGGGTGAGTTTGGTAAGGAGTTTGTTCTGGTTTTTGCGCAAGAGGCGCAGTCAGGTGATATCACAATCACCGAGGCGGATATAGAAAATATAAAACGCGCCAAGGCCGCGATTTATTCGGCATGCGCGGTATTAGTCCGGCGTATGGGGTTGGATTGGGCCCAGGTAAAGAAGATTTTTATCGCCGGAGGATTCGGCACTTACCTTGATATGGAGAGCGCGATAAGGATAGGTTTATTGCCGGATTTAGAGCGCGGGAAATTCCAGTTTGTGGGCAATAGCGCGCTTGCCGGCGCGCGCCAGGCGCTTGTTTCTTATGAAGCGATGCAGCAAACAAAAGAGATCGCCCGTAAGATGACGTATGTGGAGTTGTCCGTTGAGCCGGCGTACATGGATGAATATATGGCGGCGCTATTCTTTCCGCATACGGACCTAAATTTATTTCCCAGCCTGCGGCCATGAGCCATGTTATCGCTTTAGCCGGCAAAGGCGGCACGGGCAAGACTACTGTGGCAACTTTGCTGGTACGCTTGTTCAAAGAAATTAAGAAGGGTTCAATACTGGCGGTAGATGCCGATCCCAACAGCAATCTGCCGGAGGCCCTGGGGTTAAAAATCAAGGAAACCATGGGCCAGATCCTGGATGATATCGCCGCTAGTCTCGACAAGATCCCGGCGGGGATGCCCAAGGAGAGGTTTATAGAATACAGGATCCAGACCGCGATCGCCGAGGGCGATGGTTTTGATCTTCTGGTGATGGGTAGGCCCGAAGGCCCAGGTTGTTACTGCTACGTGAATAATGTTTTAAGGAACATAATGGCCAAGCTGATCAAAGATTATGATTACGTTATTATTGATAATGAAGCCGGCCTGGAGCATCTTTCCCGGCGCACTACGCGTCATGCCGATACTCTATTGATTGTCTCTGATGCTACTATTCCGGGATTAAGGGCCGCAGGCAGGATACACGATTTGGCCAGGACGCTGGATATCAAGATAGGAAAAGAATTGTTGCTGGTAAATTCCAGCGATAAGGATATAGAGCCGCAGAAGTTAGAATGGCCGGGCTTAGAATATCTGGGGCGCTTGCCTTATGACCGCCAAATCGAGAAGATCAGTTTAGCCGGTGGCGCGCTCCTGGAATTAGAGGAGAGTGCCGCAAGTATTAGCGCGTTAAGAAAATTATTTGATAAGATATAGGAGAGAAACCTATGGCGATACCGTTAGCATTGGAGAAATGGAGTGGAAAGATAAACACGGTAACAATTGGCGCAACCAAAGACGCCGGAGGTACGCGCTCAACAGAGATAAAGATCGGTGCTCAAGAAGCGCTCCCGTTTTTATTTACCGAGGGAAAGTTGCCTTATGGGCCTCAGGTCGCCTTTGAAGTTTGGGATATCGCCCCTTCTGACTGGCCGGCAGAGTTGACTAAGCAATATGGGGCAGTTTTGAATGACCCTTTAGAATGGGCCAAGATATGCGTGGAAAAATTCAAGGCAAAGATTTTATGCCTGAGGTTGCAGGGGTCTCATCCGGATTCAGGCGATAAGAGCGCCGAACAAGAGGCGAAATTAGTTTCGCGATTATTAAAAAGCGTCAGTGTCCCTTTAGTCATAGTTGGCAGCGGAGATGATGCCAAGGATAATCTGGTCATACCTGCCTGTTGCGAAGCCGCCAAGGGGGAACGTTGCCTGATAGGCAGCGCGGTCCAGGATAATTATAAGACATTAGCTGCCGCTGCACTGGCGGATGGCCATAACATTATCGCTGAGTCCCCCATTGATATAAATATAGCCAAGCAGCTGAATATATTGATCTCGGATATGGGAATGCCGTTGGAACGTATCGTAATAAATCCTACTATCGGAGCCCTGGGTTATGGCTTGGAGTACGCCTATTCCATTATGGAGCGCGCGCGCCTGGCGGCTTTGTCCGGGGATAAAACCGTGGCCTGCCCATTTGTCTGTTTTGTGGCTCAAGAATCCTGGCGGGCAAAGGAAGCCAAGGCCGCGGTTACTGAGTTTCCGCAGTGGGGCCAGGAGAGAGAGCGTGGAATAGCCTGGGAGGCCCTTACGGCCACCGCCCTGATACAGGCGGGTGCGGATCTATTGGTAATGCGCCATCCCACGGCGATTGAAAAAATAAACCAGTATATCGAACAACTATTTAAATAAGAGGGCAATAATAATGTTTATAATCGGCGAATTGATTAATGGTATGTATGAGCATATCGGCAAGGCGATAAAAGAGAGAGATAAATCCGTGATCCAGAAGTGCGCCCTGGAGCAGGTATGGGCCGGCTCGGATGCCCTGGATATCAATTGTGGCCCTGCTTCAAAAAAACCTATTGAAGATATGCCTTGGCTGGTAGAAACAGTCCAGGAGGTCACGGATAAACCGTTAGTTTTGGATTCCAGCAAACCGCAGGTAATTGCGGCTGGGCTGGCGGCGGCAAAAAATAAACTGATTATCAATTCTACTACCGCCGAACAGGGAAAAATAGACGTTTTGCTGCCCCTGGCCAAGCAATATGATGCTAAGCTCATCGGCTTGACTATCAGCGCTAAAGGTATCCCCCAGAATAAAGAACAACGCCTGGAGTTGGCAGCGGCGATCGTCGCCGCCTGCAGCGAATACGAATTTCCCATTGAGAACCTTTATCTTGACCCGATAGTGCTGCCGGTGAATGTCGCCCAGGCGCAGATGAAGGATATATTGGATTCTATCAATGAATTCAAGATAATCTCTGAACCTCCGCCCAAGACTATCGTCGGCTTAAGTAATGTTTCTCAGGGCGCCTGCAGCCGCAGCCTGATCAACCGCACGTTTCTAGTCATGGCCGCCGCCTATGGCCTGGACGCGGCAATACTGGATCCTCTGGATAAGGAACTTATGGATGCCCTTATCTCGGCGGAGTTGGTTTTGAATAAACAGATATACTGCGATTCTTACCTGGAGGCCTACAGGAAAAAATAATGGTGCGCACAAAAGTATTCCGGCATATTTTTAAATTACACGGATTTATGGAAAGCGCCAAGACTGCCCTGAAAGGTATACTTTATTTATTCCTTTATCACCGTAATATGCGGCTGATCTTTATGCTGGGTATTACCGCTTTTCTGGCGGGCTTGAAATTTGAACTTAAAGACATTGAACTGGTAGCTCTATGCATTACTATTACCCTTGTGTTCATGGCGGAGATCTTTAATACCGCGATTGAAATGTTGATGGATATAATGACCCCGAAATACCGCCTGAGGATAAAATTGGTCAAGGATATCGCCGCGGCGATAGTGGTATTGGCGTCTTTGAACGCGCTCTGGGTAGGTTATATTCTTTTTATCAGGAAATTATTTTAGGTAACGGTAAGGCATTTTTTCTTGCCAAATCCTGTTTTTCAGATAATATTAAAGGAGTGAGTGCCAGGGTAATACAAAATTAGTAGCAGATACAATGATGCGTGACATTTATTTACTTGGTAGCATTGAATAATCTATAACGAACGACGGCGGCGTAACTCAGCCTGATAGAGTAGTCGGCTCATACCCGATTTGTCACTGGTTTAAATCCAGTCGCCGCCACCATCTTACAACCAGGGACGGTTCTCAAGATAATCGGGGACTGTCCCTGATCATTAATAATGCTTTTAGACCAGCTGAAAAATACGGTTAAGAAATACCGCCTTATCAGCAAGAGAGATAGGATCGTGGTAGGTGTCTCCGGCGGTCCGGATTCTGTGGCCCTGCTTTATTTATTAAATAGCCTGAAAAAAGAATGGAAGTTGGGATTATATATCGCGCACCTGGACCATATGCTAAGGCCTGATTCAGATAAAGATTCCGTTTATGTCAGGACGCTGGCCGAAAAATTAAATATTCCGGCGACTTTTGCCAAGACAGATGTGAAGGCGCTCTCGCCAAAGGGTTCAGAAGAGGAGGCCGCCAGGTCCGCGCGCCTGGATTTTCTATTTCAGGTGGCAACACAGGTTAAGGCGGATTCCATCGCCCTGGGGCATAACCTGGATGATCAGGCTGAGACGGTGCTGATGCGTATCTTAAGGGGCGCCGGGCTGTATGGGCTGCGCGCGATATCCCCCAAGAAGAATATTCACGGCAGGCAGATAATCCGTCCGTTGATAGAGACAAGAAGGAGCCAGATAGAAGCGTTCCTTAAAAAAAAGAGGCTTAAGCCATGCAGGGATACTTCCAATTCCGAAGAGATTTATTTCAGGAACAAGATCAGGAATGATCTCTTGCCTTATTTAGAGAAGAGATATAACCGGAATATAAAAGCGATACTGGCGAATATGGCTGAGAATGTAGGGAGTGATTATGATTATCTGCTCAAGGCAAGTACACGCGCCTGGGGGGCCAGACAGTCCGGGATCAGCTTAAAGAAACTTTCCAGATTACATCCGGCTCTTAAGCGGATCATCTTCAGGGAGATTATTTCTAAGTTGAAAGGTAATACCCGCAGGATAACTTTCAGGCATGTCCAAGAGATAGAAGATTTGATCTTGAACCGTCCAGTAAATTCCGTAGTTGACCTTCCCGGAGCCATCTCAGTAACCAAAGGTAAAAACACCCTTTCTTTTAAAAAATGAGCCAGGCCCATTTTTTAATACACCCTGCTTAGGGGACACTGTCCCGAACAAAACGGAAACAGTTTCCAACTCAAAGCGGAAACTGTTTCCGAGCGTCTGTTTTTCCTTGATTTTATAAATATTTGAATATATAATCAAATGTCTAAGGAGAAGAAAAAAATGGCGAATAATATGCGTAATCGTAAGGGAAATAATGTGTTTAAGAGTATAAATTGGAATTGGTTTTTTGCTTTTGTAGCTATCTTCTGGATTCTCAACGGCTTATTGAACCTGACGGCAGTGGGGGTGCCTAAAGAGGTATCTTACAGCGATTTCTATAAAGTCTTAAAAGAGGCTCCGGAGAAGATAAAATCGGTAACTAAGGTTGAATCTAAACTGGACGGGCAATTTACCGATAATACTAAATTCACGGTCTATATGCCGGATAATGACCCGGAGATGCTCTCGCTGATGCGCCAGAACCTGAAGAATTTTATAGTGCAGCCGCCGCGTATCTGGGGCGCGCTTTTGTTTAACCTGGCGCCTATCTTGATTTTTGTCTTCCTGATCTGGATGATGAATGCCCGGGGAGAACAGTTGGGCAACAGGGTGATGACCTTCGGTAAAATGCGGCCCAAGGTCCAGACCGAAACAGAGAAGATAACTTTTAACGACGTGGCCGGAGTGGATGAGGCCAAGGAAGAGTTAAAAGAAGTAGTGGAGTTCTTAAAAGACCCTAAAAAATTTCAACGTTTAGGCGGAAAGATCCCCAAGGGTGTGTTATTGGTGGGCCCTCCGGGGTGTGGCAAGACATTGATCGCCCGCGCCGTTGCCGGTGAAGCGGAGGTGCCTTTTTTCAGTATCTCCGGTTCGGATTTCGTGGAGATGTTTGTGGGGGTGGGCGCCAGCCGGGTGCGGGACCTATTTGAGCAGGGCCGCCGCGCCGCTAAAGTTTCAGGGAAAGGCGCGATCATCTTTATTGATGAAATTGACGCTGTCGGCCGCCTGCGTTTTTCCGGTATCGGCGGAGGCCACGATGAAAGGGAACAGACTTTAAATGCCCTCCTGGTAGAGATGGACGGTTTTGATACCCAGCAGGGCATAATTCTTATCGCCGCCACTAACCGTCCGGATACCCTGGACCCCGCGATTTTACGGCCGGGCAGGTTTGACCGTAATATAGTCGTGCACTTACCGGATATTAAAGGCAGGGAAGAGATATTAAAGGTCCATACCCGCAAGATCAAATTATCCCCGGTAGTAGACCTGAAATCCATCGCCGCGCAGACCCCGGGTTTCTCCGGAGCGGACCTGGCCAACCTTTGCAATGAAGCCGCGCTCCTGGCGGCGCGAAATAATAAAGAATCTGTAGAGACTATTGATTTTGATAAGTCGGTGGAGAGGACATTGATGGGGCCGGAGAAGAAGAGCCACATCATGTCCAAGAAGGAGAAGGAGATCACTTCCTTGCATGAATCCGGCCACGCGCTCCTGTCTTTATTGCTGCCGGAGGTGAACCCCTTAAAGAAGGTCTCTATAATTCCCCGCGGTTTAGCCGGAGGATATACCTTTACGCCTCCGCTGGAAGATAGGCATTACTGGACCAAGAAAGAGTTGAGCGCGGAGATTTCGCTTATGTTAGGCGGCCGCGTCTCTGAGGAGATAAATCTTTCCGAGGTAACTACCGGCGCCCAGAACGACCTGGAGATGGCCACGCAAATGGCGCGCCGGATGGTGATGCAGTTCGGGATGTCCGATAAATTGGGCAATATAACCCTGGGCAGAAGGGAAGGTTTGGTGTTTCTGGGCCGCGATATTATGGAAGAGAAAAACTACAGCGAAGAGACTGCCCGCCGTATTGATGAAGAAGTGAAGAAAATAGTGGATGACGCCTATTTAAGGGCTAAAGACCTGCTGCAGCATAACCAGGAGAAACTTAAGGTGCTCTCCAATGCCCTATTGGAGAAAGAAGTCCTGGATGGCGAAGAAGTAAAAAAGTTGCTGGGTATAGAAAAGACAGACCTGGCTTAACGCCAAAGATAAATGATTCGTATTTTACGCCTAGATCAAGAGAGAGAAATACCCCGGATAATGCGTGATATCGGGGTCGATCCTTACGGGATAAGGATCATGTCGCCTAAGGCGATGCATTATCTGGTGAAGATAAATTCACTCTCCAATATCACCGCTAATATTCTAAAGCAGGAGATGCTTTCGCTGGGGGCCGATGTTGCGGTATCCAGGGGCGCGCTGACAGGGCAGGTAAAACAGACGGATTGTCTGCTGATGGGAAATCTTTCCCAGTTTTGCCAATTAAGTCAGAAGCTCCTGAAGCAGCCGTTTGGCCTTAACAAATTAGCCCGCGCGCTAAACCTGAATTTAAAAAATTACCGCAGGGATAATTTTGTTTTAGATTTAGGCAGATTTAAACTGAACTTAGGCCTGAGGGCACACATTATGGGGATCATGAACATTACGCCGGATTCCTTTAGTGGTGATGGGCTATACGAACCAAAAAACCGAAAAACTAAAGAACTGGAGGATAATATCTTCAGTTATGCCCGGCAATTAGTAAGAGACGGGGCGGATATAATTGATGTAGGCGGAGAATCTACTCGTCCAGGCGCCCGTGCGGTATCGGCAAAAGAAGAATTATCGCGGGTCATCCCGGTGATTAAGAGATTAGCAAAGAGTATCGGGAAACCTATCTCCATAGATACCTGTAAACCCCAAGTCGCAGAACAGGCATTAGATTGTGGGGCGGCGATAGTAAACGATATCACGGGTTTAAAAAATCCCGGAATGGCAAAGATAGCCGCTAAATATAAAGCCGGCGTGGTAGTCATGCATATGAAGGGCACCCCGCGCACGATGCAGAAGAATCCCCGCTACGGCTGTTTACTCGGTGAAATTACCGAGTTTTTACAAAATGCCATAGCGCGCTCAGAGCAGGCTGGAGTAGATAGAGAGAAGATTATTATTGATCCGGGTATCGGCTTCGGCAAGAGTTACGGGCATAATTTAGAGATATTAAAAAATCTAGATACTTTTAAAGTATTAGGCAGGCCGATATTAGTCGGCGTTTCCCGTAAGTCCTTTCTCGGTAAAATACTAAGATCCGCTCCACAAGAGAGGGTTTTTGGCACGGTATCCGGTTCCCTGGCGGCGGTAGCTAACGGCGCCAGGATAGTCAGGGTCCACGATGTCAAGGCGGTAAAGCAGGCCCTGCGCGTATTTGAGGAGATAGAGAAGATATGAGTTTCTCAGTATTGTTATATGCCTGGAAACCGTTAATAGAGATAGCGCTGTTGTGGCTGGTCATTTATCATATCCTGCTATTCTTTGAGGGCACGCGCGCCCTGCAGGTTTTACGCGGCATCACCATAGTCCTTTTGGCATTTTTTATTTTTCAGAGATTGAACCTGGAGGTCCTGGATTGGCTATTGACCAAATTATTCGGGATCTCCATTATCGCGATGCTGGTTATCTTTCATCCTGAGATAAGGCAGGGCCTGGCGCGTTTAGGCCAGCGCCATTTATTTGGCACCTCTTTACGCCAGGAAGAATTAGATTTTATACTGAAGGAGATCTGTAAAGCGGCGGATAATTTATCCCGTAATAAGATCGGCGCGCTCATCGCTATTGAGAATAAAGATCCCCTGGCCGGTTATGTTGAGAGCGGGGTGGGCATTGATTCCCGGACCTCCGCGGAACTCCTGGAGGCGATATTTACCCCGAATAACCCTCTGCACGATGGCGGATTGATTATCCAGCATGGCCGGATAATCGCTGCCGGATGCCTTTTCCCGATCACGCCGAACCAGGAATTAAGCCGTATATTCGGCACCCGGCATAGGGCGGCCCTGGGATTAAGCGAAGAGACCGATGCCATAATCATTATCGTTTCCGAAGAAAGACAGGATATATCGTTGGTTTATCGTGGTAAGCTCAACAAGGACCTGGGGCCGGAAGGATTATTTACCAGGATAAAAGAGATAATGGCCGCTAAAGGGAATTAGATGGTAAAAGAAAAAGTAAATTTTATTTACCGGATAAAACATTATTTCACCTATCATCCCCATCTTAAGATCATCGCTTTATTGCTGGCGATCATAGTTTGGCTTTATGTCAAGGGGGAGATCAGCCGGTTTAATTATTAGCATGCCAAAGTTAGGAGTGAACATCGATCATGTGGCGACATTGCGGCAGGCGCGCAGGGGGCAAGAGCCTGAGCCGGTATTAGCGGCTTTAATTTGCGAAGCCGCCGGCGCCGACAGCATCGTGGCGCATTTAAGAGAAGACCGCCGGCATATCCAGGATAGGGACCTATTCCTTTTAAAGAAAACAGTCAGGACAAGGTTAAATTTAGAAATGTCCGTGGCCGCTGGAATTGTGGAGATTGCCTGTCAGGTAAAACCCGACCAGGCTACTCTTGTCCCTGAGAAGAGGCAGGAATTAACCACAGAAGGCGGGTTGGATGTCATATCTAATTTCAGGAAGGTCCGCCAGGCCGCGTCTATTTTGGTAAAAAATGATATAGAAGTGAGCCTGTTTATAGATCCGGATAAAAAACAGATTGACGCCGCTAAAAAATCCGGAGTAAAAATGATAGAATTACATACCGGCCGTTATGCCGATACTAAAAATAAGAAAGAGCAGGACAAATATTTCCGCCAGTTATCTGAAGCTGTTACGTATGCTTTGAAAAAAGGCCTGGTTGTCAACGCCGGGCATGGCCTGAATTATTCTAATGTTTCCAGGGTGGCCAGGATAAAAGGCATTGCGGAATTAAATATCGGATACTCCATAATCTGCCGCGCGCTGCTGGCAGGCTTGGATCGGGCGGTAAGAGAAATGAAGGATTTGATTAAATAAATGATTATCGGAACAGGGGTAGATATAACCGAAGTCAGGCGTTTACGCCAGGCAGTGGAGAAGTGGGCGGATTCTTTTTTAAACCGCATATTCACCAAAGATGAGC
>JAQTUD010000024.1 GCA_028710405.1 Candidatus Omnitrophota bacterium | reverse complement strand
CTTGGTGACTTGGTGACTTGGTGACTAATTTCTCCGCTAGAAATAGTAAAGGTGCCACCCCCATTCCCCCGGCCACCAGGATTGGTCGATGGTCGATGGTCGATGGTCGATGGTAATCAAAACCTTGCCCTAAGGGGCCGATGATGTCTATGTATTCTCCGGCCTTCTTCTTTGACAAAATCCGCGTGCCCGGTCCGACTACCTCATAGAGGATTTCAAACCTATTAGCGCCAACCCGATGCACTCCAAAGGGCCGCCGCAGAAGCGGCTGGTCTCCCGCGGAAATCTTTATCGTCACAAACTCGCCTGGCCGGGCGCTCTTTGCAATAGGCGCGCAGGCCAATAACATCTTATAACATTCTGGCGCAACTACAATATTTTTAATTACTTTTGCTTTTATCTGCGGCATTTCTTTCCAAGGTCAGCGTTCTTTTGCTTAAATAGGCAACCAAACCGATGAATAATATAATTGTAGCCCCCGTAAACATCACCTCATCGATATACGCCCTTATGCCTTCGGCCTTGATATCTTCCCAAGATTCCAGGAATAGGGCAATAAATAATACCGTGAATATAGGGCCGATCTCGCGCTTGAGCCAGGAGAGCTTTAAAGGAAAATATTCACTAATATCCTTGTTAAATAAAGTATTCAGTGACGGCAGGATACGCGGCACCTGTGCGCAATAATCTCTATATTCCTTTGGAAACAAAATCAACAGCTGCTTTTCTTCTTTAAAGATAAGCAGTACATACCGGATGATAAAAAACACCAGGAAGATACTGATCGTCCACCATTCAAACAACAGCAATACTACGCCTAATCCGATCAGGAGTATACCTAAATACATCGGATTACGCGCTAATTTATACGGCCCTCCCCGGATCAATGAATGGCCATTTTGAGAGTGTTCGGCCTTATACCCCCGCGCGGAAACCCGGAAGATCTGCCCCAAGAGAATCAAAGCGATGCCAAATATCTCCATAACTCCATCCGGGAAAGGTTGAGCGTGACGACGGAAAAAAAGAGACGGAAAAATGGCAACCAGGAGCAGGGCGATAACTGTAATAACCCCATTTATCCTAATGCGCTTCTTCATGGCTAATGCTTTCTTACTTCTGACACTTGGGACAAAAATATGTGCCCCGCCCACCCAGCGCGATCCTCTTTATCGGCGTTTTACAGACCAGGCAAGGTTTACCCGCGCGGTCATAAACTTTATGGTATTTGGCATAACCGCCCGGCAGGCCTGTCAGCTGCACATACTGGTCCACAGAAGAACCTTTATGTTCTATTGCTTCCTCAAGTGTATTTTTTATTTGGCTAAAGAGCAATTCCTTTTCTTTGTCAGAGAGGCTATTGGCTGCCCGCCCCGGATGGATACCTGCGCGAAAGAGCGCCTCAGCGGCGTAAAGGTTGCCGACGCCGGCAATAAAACTTTGATCCATGATCAACGGCTTGATCTTAGTCTTCTTGCGGCCGAGCATCTCCTTGAACTGCCCGGCGTTGATCTGGGAAGGTTCCGGGCCTAAGTTTTTTATAAATTCCAGTTCGCGCCAATCATCCATCAGGCGCAGTTCCGCAAACAGCCTCTGGTCATTAAAATCCATGCAGGTGCGGTCGGAGAATTTAAAGGTTACCCGGCTGTTCTTACTCACCCCCGGATAAACCAACTGGCCGGTCATCTTCAGATGGATAACCAGGGACTTGCCATTAGATAATTCCAGGATCAGGACCTTGGCCCGGCGCAAGATATTCTTGATCACTGCGCCAGTGAGCCCTTTTTTAAATTTATCCACCGAGGGCTGCCGGATGACCGCGGGATGATGCACGCAGACCTCGACTATCCTTTTACCCAAGACCGCTTTTTCCAATTCCCGCTTTATAGTTTCTACTTCCGGCAATTCAGGCATATGAGGTGTCAGTTTTTATTCTTTCCGCTTTTTCTTTTAAGCTGCTCCTTTAATTCGCGGTGATACTTCTGCAAAGGCTTTACCTGCAGGTCCTTCTTTATCAACGCCTCGATCCCGCTTACTGTCGCCTGCGCCCCGGAGATAGTCGTGGTGTAAGGTATAGAATATAAAATTACCTGGGAGCGGATCTTTATTTCATCTTCGCGCGGTATCCTCCCCGAAGGAGTATTGATCACCATCTGGATTTTGGCGTCCTTCATCAGGTCCAGGAGATTCGGCCGGCCTTCGGCGATCTTGGCCAGGCGCGTCACCTTTATATTATTCTTCTCCAGCGCCCCAGCCGTCCCGGAGGTGGCATAGATATGGAAACCCAATTCCTGCAGTTTTTTGGCGATAAGCACTATCGAACGCTTATCCTTATCCCGCACCGAGATGAATACATTGCCCTTTTTGGGAAGTTTCTGTCCGGCGGCGATCTGGCTCTTGATATATGCCCGGGCAAAATCTTTATCTATACCCATAACCTCACCGGTAGATTTCATCTCCGGCCCCAGGATTATATCCACGCCCGGGAAGCGGTTAAAGGGGAACACCGATTCTTTTATCGCTACATGTTCGGGAACAACCTCCTGGGTGAATCCCAGGTCCTTTAATTTTTTCCCCAGCAGTGCCTTGGTAGCCAGCTTCACCAGGGGTACGCCTATGGCCTTGGATACAAAAGGAACGGTCCGAGATGCCCTGGGATTAACCTCTAAGACATACACCTTATCATCTTTGACCGCGTACTGCACATTCATCAACCCCACGATATTTAATTCCCGCGCCATTTTATAAGTCGCCTGGCGAATCTTATTCAGCATTTCCGGAGAGAGAGTAAAAGGAGGCAAGGACATCGCCGAATCCCCGGAATGAATGCCTGCTTCTTCAATATGCTCCATGATCCCGCCGATGACAAAAGCCTCTCCGTCCCCGATCAGGTCCACGTCCACTTCAATGGCATCCTCCAGGAATTTGTCTATCAATACCGGATGTTCTCCGGAGACCTCCGCGGCTTCTTTAATGAATTTCTCCAGGTTTGATTCATCATAGACGATCTCCATTGCCCGGCCGCCCAGGACATAAGAAGGCCGGACCAGCACCGGATAGCCGATCTTGCGCGCCACTTCTTTTGCCTCGGCAAAGGTAAAGACCGTGCCATTATCCGGCTGGAGTAAGGTCAATTTATGCAACATCTGCTGGAAACGCTTCCTGTCTTCGGCAATATCAATATTATCCGCGCTGGTCCCTAAAATATTCACCCCGGCCTTGCGCAGAGAAACAGCCAGGTTCAGCGGGGTCTGGCCGCCGAACTGCACGATCACCCCCATAGGCTTCTCAAAATCAATGATATTCATGATATCTTCCATGGTCAACGGCTCAAAATACAGCCTGTCAGAAGTATCATAGTCGGTAGAGACTGTCTCGGGGTTACAGTTAACCATCACGCTATCAATGCCTTCCTCTTTCAGGGCATAGGCGGCGTGACAGCAGCAATAGTCAAATTCAATGCCTTGACCGATCCTGTTAGGGCCACCTCCCAGGATAATAACTTTTTTGTTTTTGCTCGCCCTGCCTTCCTGGCCGGTTTCATAAGTAGAATAAAAGTATGGCTGTTTGGCCTGGAACTCCCCGCCGCAGGTATCCACTAATTTATATACCGGTTTTATATCCTGTTTTTTACGCACTTCCCTGACCTTATCCTCCTTGGTATTTAATAGATACGCCAATTGCCGGTCGGAAAAACCGTCTTTCTTGGAACGCAACAGTAACTCCACGGGTATCTTGATTTCATCGCCTTCTTTATTGTTCCTGTATTTCTTGATCTGCTCCTCCGCCTCTACCAATTGCTTCATACTATCCAGGAACCAGCGGTCGATCTTGGACAGACCATATATTTCATTAACAGATAGGCCGGCTTTGAGGCCGTAACGGACATAAAATAATCTTTCGTCGTTGGGGATACGGATCTTGTCCTTGATCGCCTCCAGCAGCCCGTTGGCGGGATTCTTCAGCATCTCGTCAGTGATCTTATCTTTGCCGTCGGCGCCGAGACCGTAACGGGAGATCTCGGTGGAACGTATGCCTTTCTGCAGAGCCTCTTTGAAATTCCTGCCGATAGACATCGCCTCTCCTACTGCTTTCATGGAAGTATTCAATACTCTTTCGGCGCGGCCAAATTTTTCAAAGGCGAACCTGCAAATCTTAAAAACGCAGTAGTCTACCGTCGGCTCAAAGAATGAGCTGGTGCGTCCGGTGATCTGATTCATCACCTCCGGCAAAGTCAAGCCTACGGCTAATTTGGTAGCCACCCGCGCGATAGGAAATCCGGTAGCTTTGGATGCCAGGGCAGAAGAACGGGAGAGCCGCGGGTTCACTTCAATGATCACAATATGTCCATTATTGGGATTTTGGCCAAACTGAATATTGGCCCCGCCGCCGGTAATCCCGATCCTACGGATGATCTTCTTAGAAAGATTGACAAAATTCACATATTCCTCGGCGGTCAGGCTCTGGGCGGGCGCGACTACAATGCTGTCTCCGGTATGCACCCCCATAGGGTCCACGTTCTCCATTGAGGTGATCATAATTACGTTATCCACGCAATCACGCATCACTTCAAACTCGATTTCCTTCCAGCCTAAAACAGATTGTTCCACTAAAACCTGGTGCACCGGGCTGGTCTCTAATCCCTTGGCCAGGAAATTCTCCAGTTCTTCTTTATTATAAACCGTGGCCCCGCCGCTGCCTCCCAGGCAATATGCCGGACGTAATATCAGCGGAAACCCTATACCCAAGCCGATATCCATGCCTTCCTTAAGCGTCGTGGCGATCCCGCTCTTAGGGGTATCCACGCCGATCTCCTGCATCGCTTTTTTAAAAAGTTCGCGGTCTTCGGCGCAGGATATCGCTTCTACCGATGAACCGATGGATTCCACGCCGTATTTTTTTAAGACCCCTTCTTTCATCAAAAAGAAAGCCAGGTTCAACCCGGTCTGTCCTCCCAGGGTAGGCAGGATCGCGTCCGGCCTCTCTTTGGCGATAATCTTAGTTACCGTTTCTACGTTTAAAGGCTCTATATAGGTAACATCTGCCATCCCGGGGTCAGTCATTATGGTCGCCGGATTGGAATTTACCAGGATAGTAAAAAAGCCTTCTTCTCTTAAGGCCTTGCAGGCCTGGGAGCCGGAATAATCAAATTCACAGGCCTGGCCTATAATGATAGGGCCGGAGCCGATCATTAAAACCTTCTTAATATCTTTTCTTAACGGCATAACTATCTTCCTCCTGACATTTTAATAAATCTTTTGAATAAGGGGTTGACTTCAGAGAAACCCGGGCTCGCCGGTATATACTGCACCCCAATAAGTTTAAGTTTTTTACTCTCCATCTCTTCTACGCTGCGGTCATTCAGATTAAAACCGGTGATCTTCACTTCTTTGATCTTACGCAAAGAATCGGCATCCACCACAAGCCCATGGTTCTGAGCGGTGATCTCGCCTTTGAAAGATTTCGGGCTCTGTACCGGATAATTTACCCCGCGATGCCCAATCTTCATCTTATTTATTTTAGCCCCCAGCGCCAAGGCCAAAACCTGATGGCCGGTGGCTATGCCCATTATCGGGATTTTTCCAACGATACATTTCAGGTTTTCCGCTACCTCTTTTAAACCGGCATCTGCCTCCGGACCGCCGGAGATAATCAGTCCGCGCGGCTTAAGACGTAATATTTCCTGAACCGGGGTATTATAAGGCAGCAAGGTCACCGCTAAATCTAATGCTTCCAGCTGTCTGATAACGCTGTTAGTCACTCCTAAGTCAAGGAGGGCGATCCTGTATTTACCTGCCTTGGCACCTATCTGCCGGGGTTTTTTCACGGAGATCTCCGGCAATAACGTCTCTTTTTTTTCTTTACGAAAAGCGCTAATCTTAGAGAGGAGCGTTTTCACATCGGAATCTTTAGCCGAGATTATTCCCAACATTGAGCCTTTATTCCTTAAATGCACAGCCAGGGTGCGCGTATCCACTTCAGCCAAGGCGGTCAATTTTTCCCTGATTATAAAATCATCAAGGCTTTCTTTAGCCTGCCAATTGGAATACATCTTGGATCTTTCTTTAATCACCAGGCCGGCCAACCAAATCTTGCCGGATTCATTGAATTTTGGGGCGATCCCGTAATTACCGATCAAAGGATAGGTCAATACCAGGATCTTGCCGGCATTAGCCGGATCAGTCATCATCTCCTGGTAGCCTACGACAGCGGTATTTAAAATAACCTCGCCGATTCTTTCTCCGGGCACACCGATGGATTCGCCCGTAAATACTTTACCGTCTTCAAGCACTAACATTTCTTTCATGCCTTAATCCTCTTTTTTTAAAAGCTTCTTTGCTTTTTCGACCGCGTCATCGACAGTCTCTGCCTTTATCACTCCCGGTATATCCCAGGAATTCAGGCTAATCACCGGGATCCCAAACTGTAAACAATAAGCAATCTCAGAGAGCGTCCCTACCTCTCCGGGAAGCGCCACCACCACATCCGCACTCTTTACCACCAACACATTACGGGCTAAACCTAAACCGGTAGGGAGCGCTATATCTACGAATTCATTAGCATCGTTTTTGTCATAACTGGGTAGAATACCTATAGTTATGCCTCCGCCAGTCTTAAAACCAGAGCAAACCGCCTTCATTACTCCACTTAGTCCACCACAGGCAAGTATATCAACCACTTTTGTCAGTTTTTTGCCTAATTTATGGGCTAACTGCTCCACTTCTACTGTACAATTATGCCCGCCAATTACCCCTACCACTTGTTTTCTCATATTGAATTTATATGCGCCTGGACAGAATCGAACTGTCACCACTAGCTCCGGAGGCTAGTGCCCTATCCGTTGGGCCACAGGCGCTTAGTTTTTAACATGTAAGCCGCCGTGTCCCGAGCGACCCGCTTTTACAGATTGTCGCCAGGGACAGGCGCCCTACCTTGGAAACTGTTTCCATTTCAATCGGGAAACTGTTTCCGATCCAATCGGGACAGTGTCCCTATATTAGACATTCTCTTATCTTAGAACAAACTTAGCTGCTGCTCGTTCTTGTGCGGATCTTCATCCCCGAATATGGAGATAATGCCGTACTCTCCGTCAAAACCTGCTTTTATATTTACTTTACCCTGGCGGACCCTTAAGATGCCTTCCGCGACCTTCCCGGATAAGCTCTTTAATAGGTCCTCGCGGGGGACTTTATTCAAAATCTGAAATTCTGTGCCGAATTTGGCGAGGGTGGCAAGGTATTCTTTCTCTACCGCCACTGACCCTTTACCTACGCCTTTTGCCTCGGCAATAATCTCGTCTAAGGGGATAAGATTTTTAAAAGGGACCCTGTCTCGGGGATTAAAACCTTCCGGCCTATCCGCCAATTGCTCTACGCGGTTCATTACCCCCACAGTAACCGGCTTGCCGCATTTCGGGCAGCGGCCATTATGCTCTTTAGTCTCTTTAGGGGACCAACGTATCCCGCAGAGCCGGTGCCCGTCAAAATGATACTTTCCTTCCTCAGGAAAAAACTCTACGGTATAGAGAAATCTTTTTTTATCCTTGGTCTTTAAAACTTCCCTGATCGTCTTATAATCTAATTCACAATCAAAGACATTGGCCTCGCGGCCGATCTTCTGCGGGGAATGGCTGTCGGAGTTACTCACTAGGCTGAACCTGTCCAGGGCGCTTAACCGCCAGTTCATCGCCGGGTCCGACGATAGGCCTGTTTCTAAAGCAAATATTTTATCCGCCTGTTTCCCAAAACAATCTTCTATTCTGTCAAAACCGGACATTGAACCAAAGAGGCTGAACCAGGGGGTCCAGATATGGCCGGGGATGAGCATACAGTTTTCATCAATATCAAAGATGATGCGCGCCACCTCCTCGGCATCCATTCCCAATATCGGACGTCCGTCTGAGGCCAGGTTTCCGTAGCGGCTTAAAGTCTCATTGATTTTATCTGTAGTTTTAAAAGAAGGGCTGAGCACTACATTATGGATACGGTAACCCTTGCCATTCTTGGAATAAATACTGCTGATCTCGGCACTTAGGATAAAATATATATCCTGGTATTTAAAGAGGCCATTGCCTAAATCCTCTAAATTATGTTTTAACTCCTCCAGCCAAAGATGGTGCGTGAAGTCCCCGCTCCCCATCAGAGTAATACCTTTGAGTTTTGCCCACTCGGCGATATGCTGCACATCCATCTGGCGGCTGGTGGCGCGGGAGTATTTGGAGTGAATATGAAAATCAGCTATAAATTCCATATTTATATTTTGTACGCGACTTTTCCGGCAAGGATAGTATATTCTACCATACCTTTTAAAGTTTTACCTAAAAAGGCGGAATTCTTTGACCGGGAGATGATCCCCTCTTTGCGCACGACCCATTCTTTGCCGGGTGCAAATATCGTAATATCCGCGACACTGCCTGCGCCCAGGGAACCCTTTTTTAATCCTAAGATTTGCGCCGGCACAGAAGACATCTTTTTAGCCAAATCGCTCCAGCTTAATATACCGGTATTCACCAATTCCGTGGCTGCTACAGCCAAGGCAGTCTCTAATCCTATTACCCCGAACTCCGCGCGCTCAAACTCTATCTCCTTCTCATTCTCAGTATGCGGGGCATGATCTGAGGCTATCGCGTCTATTATGCCGTCTTTTAACCCCTGCCTTATCGCCGCCACATCCTCTTTACTCCTTAATGGCGGGTTCATCTTAAAATTAGTATCGTAATCCTTTAAGTCCTCTTCGCTGAAGGTAAAATGATGCGGCGCTGCTTCGCAAGTCACCCTGATGCCTTTCTTTTTTGCCTGGGCGATTAATTCCACTGATTCTTTACAGCTTACATGCGCGATATGGATCCTCGCCCCAGATTCTCGCGCCAGGGCAATATCCCTCTCTATTCTTTTATATTCGGATTCACAAGATATGCCGCGCAGGCCCATGCGCGTAGCAATAAAACCCCGATTTACCTGCCCTCCTCCGGAGAGCTTTTTATCTTCGCTGTGGCAAATCACCGGAATATCCTCTTTTTTGGCCGCTTCAAGCGCTGCCAGCATCAGCTCATCGGGATCCACAGATGCGCCGTCATCAGTTATGGCCAAGATACCCTCTTTTTTTAATCCGGATATATCCGCTAACTCCTCCCCCAGGCGGCCGCGGGTAATTGTGCCGGCAATAAACACATTTGCTTTTGCCGTTTTCCTGATGATATCTGTCAAAAGGCGCGCGTTCTCCACAGAATCAATAGGGGGCTGGGTATTGGGTATCGCCAGGAGGCTGGTAACACCGCCGGCAAGCGCGGACATCGTGCCGGTCTCTACTGTCTCTTTATCTTCCCTGCCCGGCTCCCTTAAATGCACATGCATATCCACTAACCCCGGGAGCACAATCTTACCGTTGGCATCTATTGCCTGCTCCGCCCCTACTTTAATATCCTTTGCCACCCGGGCGATATTAGAATCCTCTATCAGGATGTCACAAACTTCATCCAAATTATTCAGCGGGTCAATGACCCGGCCATTTTTAATCAGTAGTCTCATCCTTCGGCTTATTCCTTTTTAATTCGACGTTCGCTCAGGATGGCCCTGAGTGGAGTCGAATGGGTCGTCTTTTTTTATACTCTCATTTGCCTGGGCTACCAAAAAGAGCACTGCCATCCTTACGGCGATACCGTTGGTAACCTGCTCTAAAATTACGGAGTTCCCCCCGTCGGCCACATCACTGGACATCTCAATCCCGCGGTTGATCGGCCCCGGGTGCATTACCAGGATATCCTTCTTAGCTTCTTTGAGCCGCTCGCGGGTGAGGCCATAATTTTTAAAATATTCTAGCTGTTTGGGGAAAGCGCCGTCTTGGTCGCGCTCAAATTGCATGCGCAAGACATTTATGGCGTCGGCAGCAGCTAAGGCATCCGTGATATCATGGGTGACCCGCACCCCCATCTGCTCAATTGCCGGAGGGATAAGCATTGGCGGGGCGCAAACCGTGACCTTTGCCCCTAATTTAGTCAGCCCCCAGATATTGGAACGGGCCACGCGTGAATGCGCGATATCCCCGACAATAGAAACGTTCAATCCGGCTATCCTGCCCAATTTCTCTTTTATGGTAAATATATCTAAGAGCGCCTGGGTAGGGTGTTCATGCCAGCCGTCTCCGGCATTGACCACGCTTGCCTTAAGATGACGCGCCAACATTACCGGAGCGCCGGAGTAATTATGCCGCACCACGATAATATCCACTTTTAAGGCCTCGATATTCCTTCCTGTATCAATCAGGGTTTCACCCTTGCGCACGCTGGAGGTTTCAGTAGCGATATTAATCACATCCGCGGATAATCTCTTAGCCGCTACCTCAAAGGAAACACGGGTGCGGGTGGAGGGTTCATAAAAAAGGTTTACTACTGTTTTGCCGCGCAGCGCCGGGACTTTTTTGATCTCGCGGCTGGAAACCTCCTTAAAAGAATCCGCGGTATTTAAAATAAGATCAATCTCTTCTTTGCTTAGTTCTTCCAAACCCAACAGGTCTTTACGTGTCCATACGCAAGCCATATCAGTCCTTCTCCACGATCACTACTTCTTCTTTACCGTCAACTTCTTCTATGCGCACTTCTACGGTCTCTTTTTGGGCGGTAGGGATATTTTTCCCTACAAAATCCGCGCGCACCGGTAACTCCCGGTGCCCGCGGTCGATTAGAACCGCCAGCTGTATGGACCTAGGCCGGCCAAAATCCACTAGCGCGTCCAGCGCCGCGCGCACTGTCCTGCCCGTATATAAAACATCATCCACCAAGACCAGGTTTTTATTATCAATATCAAAATCAATTTCAGTCTTATGCACTACCGGTTGAGCCGAAACCAGGGTCAGGTCATCGCGGTAGAGGGTGATATCCAGTGCGCCCACCGCAACCTCTTCATTTTCAATGTGTTTAATGCTTTCTGCAAGGCGCTTAGCCAGGTAAACCCCACGGTTCCTGATGCCTACAAGACAAAGGCTTTCTACCCCCTTATTTTTCTCTACAATTTCATGGGCAATGCGCATTAATGCCCGGGAGATAGCTTCTTTATCTAATATTTTGGCTTTATCTTTCATTAAATGAGCCCACAACTTATGGAGCGAATAAAATGAGCGAACATAAGCTGTCTGGGCGAATTTACCCCGAAGCCAACGCAGTCAATTTAGTAAGAAATTGACAAGTACTTTGGTGAGGGGTTACGGTTAAGACAAAAAAATATCCGCCCTTATTACTTGGCGGATTAAATTTTAGTCTCTCTTTTTTCATTTTACTCTACCTTGCCGGCTTCTCAAGAGCCGAGCTTAAAGGTTAACTTTATTATAAAAATAATACCATTTCCATATCCCCTTGTCAAGGTAAAATTTGAGCAATAAAAAGAGGCGCTTTATGGGGAACCTTTTTGGCTGATAGACCGTAAAAGGCGGGGCGCCTCTTCTTAATAGTTTTAACGTATGACAACCGGCTCACCGGGCATGACATTTATCCTGCTAAGAACAACCGACAATTCAGGATATGGGCCTTTTTCAAGAAGAGTGAGTATTTCCTTAAGCGCCGCCTCGGTGGCGCAGCTGCGCTCTTCTTCCATCCTTAAGATTTCGGCTATACAACTTATAACCCTACCTATTTCTTTATCTATACATCCGCTCTTACAGGCATCCTGGAGATATTGTTTTATTCTTTGAGAAGACGGCGTAATATCCGCCGCCAGCATCCGCTGTATCTCCTGCCACTCTTGAGCCAAGCCCATAGGGTCTGTCCCCGCAGGGGACTGACCCTGCTTTTGAAAATCATCTTTCAGGATGGGACTGGCCCCTGCATTATACGCAGACCGTCCCTGATTTATCACTGGCTGCGTCAATATCGGCATCCTGCGGAAATCGATTCCCCCAATTTTTCCCTGCCGGGAATCGATGGTGAGCGAAGTCGAACCATCAATACCTCCCAGAGTTTCTGCTTTTTTATCTCCAGCTGTATTGGGGCCGTCGGCTTGTCCTTCCGGCGCGCCGGAAGAAGAACCACCTCTTTCATCTGGAAGTGGATAAGCGCTCAGGAATGCCGTGAGAGCAGCCGGGTAAGGCCTAAGACGACTATATATTTCGCGGTGCTCAATAGCAATATTATCTTGAGACGTTTCTCTTAATGAATAAATATTATTTAAGTCGACACGCATTACCTCTTCTCCATCTCCTCTGACTACAAACTGGCCTAAATGCGTATCGCCGGCGATCAATTTTGCTTTATGCAGGGCAAGAAGCGTTTCTCCCAGGTATTTTCCGACGCGGCTAAGTAAAGCGTTATTTTCTCTATTTCGCGACAATGTATCTCTAACGTTCGACCCAACCCATTCCGATACAAAAACCATTAAGCTTGACTGGATCAACATTTCAAAAGGTTCCTCTACTGGAAGCCGTAAATCCTGTGCAAACCGCCGATAATCCTGCTCACTCCTCAATTCTATAACTTCAAACAGGCCCTCTTTCGCAGCTTCGTTGAGCAACTGGACTGTTTCATTAGGCAACTCAGATTCTATTTTTTGACGAGTGACCACCTTTCTTTGGGCCTGGCTTGCTTCCAAGTCCAACCGTAAATACGGTATATACACACGAAGTACTTTTGGCACTGCAAGTCCGCCATCAGCTTTATGCACCTTCAATGCATCAATATAGTTTCGGATTATTCGCGGGTCTGGTGAAATGCCTCTTACATGAACATCGCTGCTTTCAAACGCAGTACGGAATCCGTCGCTGAGTATCACGTGGCTGAATCTTCTTTCTAAAGACGCGGTCAACTGTTTATCAAAATCACTGCCTCTGTAGATTATCCTTGCTCTGATCAACGCCTCAGCAAAAGGCACAAGTTGCTCTTGGTCTAAAAGCTCGCAGATAAGCTGTATGTCTTTTGCCTGGAAATCTTGTTCAGCTTGGGCACCATGTCTGCCGGTTGCTTCGTGTCTTAATTCATGAGCGAGAAGGACTCTTAGGAGGGTGGTGGCGAATAGGGGGTTGGTGGAGTTTAGGGTTGCTAGTCTTTCGTTTAGATTATTGTGCAGGAAGATGACGCCGTTTTGGATACAATCTCCGGCCAAGTGATCCTGATGGTCTTCTCCTATGATATGTGCTGCAGGAAGGATGAGGTAGGGACGAGTGGTATCCAGGCCTTGAGGCAGGCCGTCTAATGCCTGGCGCAACAGACTGCCTAAGGTTCCCTGACTGGCGATACTTTGCTCCACTAGGAAGCTTACGCCACCTTGCGATACCTGGGTAAAGCGGTAGTCGGTACCATTTATGACCGCATGTTGACTGCCCGGGGCTTGCCGGGAGAGTTCTTGTCTTATTCTGTCAATGCCGGCAAGATCGAACCTGGTTGAACGGTTATCTCCAGAGTAGGCGCCGGATTCTACATCAGCACCTTGTAAGTCAACAGGGAGCGTGCCGGCACGGCTCCAGAGGGCGGGGGAGACTTTTGCGTCTGCCTCCCCGGGGCCGCTGGGCGGCTGGCCGGAAATTGCCGTTGGCATACCGCCGCCTTCAATCCAGTAATAATTATGCTTTTTATGAACGGCAAAGCGCGCGCCGTTTAAAATTATATACTCTTCTTCAGGGGCTAGATCCAAATATGCGTCATCGGATATTTCCTCGGATTCCATCGGCCCTTGCGCAAATTCTCCTCGTCTTAAGTCTAGTTTACCCATATTCAGAGCTTCTCTTAATCGTACAGCAGAATAGGTTCTTTGAATTTCCGGTGTCTTTCTTCTTTTTATACAATCCTCTGCCATGTCCGCATAATCCCCGAATAATTTTTGGAATGCAGGCTGCAGATTGACACTGTCCATTTTTGCGCTTTGGAGCCTGGCTAGATGGGGATAAAGCTGGTCCCAGATATCAGTAGGGCTATCATCTCTAATCCCGTATTCGCCCCTCCAGGTAACATCAAAAGCTGATGCCGGAATGCCGAATTTTAGCGCTTGTGCGGCAACCTCCTCCCTGAACAGCCTGTATATTGTGGCTAAACCGCGGTCCTTGGTGGGATCCGAATCGTCCTTGATATATTCCTTAAGGCAAGCATTTAGCATCTTTACATTACGGATAATGCGGGCTAAGCCTGCGGTAA
>JAQTUD010000088.1 GCA_028710405.1 Candidatus Omnitrophota bacterium | reverse complement strand
AGGGCGACCCGCAAGGAGACCATTACGGGCCGGTATCCATCGGCGCCCCAGACACCTCGGCCCTGAAGAAATGCACTCGTCTCGGCCAACGCGTTGCGAGGTTAGTGAAGGATTTGGAGTAGGGTTGAGTACAGGCCATAAGGAGAAATACAGGTGGTAAAAGTACGATTGATATTGGTAATATTGGGTTTGTTCCTTATCTACAGCGCTCTTTTTAAATTCTATCTGGGGCCTGCGGCGCGGGAAGAAGCCAGGACCGAAGAAGCCGGAGCCACATTGAGTTTTATAAGCCAGGCCTGCAAGGATTTTTATGCTAAAGATAAGAGCACACAACGGTGTATAGAAGAGAACCTTGGGATCGGAAAGAATTTTTCCGGGCCGGCAGCCGGAGACTGCAGCAAAAAACAGTATTTTTGGTATTATGTGCAGGAGCATAAAGATGCGCGGGGCGAATTTATCGCCACCAGATGCCTTGAGGGCGGAAAAGAACCGCAAGGCAGAAAACCCCGAAAAGTGATTTTGAAAGTTGATTATTCTACGGGGAAAGAAAATTGGTCCGAGAAGGCCAGATAATGGGGAATTCCGGGGACACTTTCCTAAATATGTCTAGTTAGATGTCTACGGAAAATGTCCCCTAGCTGAATCACGGAAAATGTCCTCTAATGCGGGATGAAAAGACAGAAACACTTTCCTAAATAGTTCTAGGCATATGTCTACGGAAAGCGTTTCTTTTGAGCCAAATTATAGGTTGATTTAGGGTAGAATTATGATACAATAACAACTTCGGTATGATTAATATTAATAAGGTAAAAACATATTCGGTGAAACAACGTTTCAGCAAGGTACGCTCAGGCGATTTTGCCAAGATTCCCGCGCGCGGGAAGAGCTTTGCCGGATTCTACGCCTCTTTGCCTAATATATTAAAGGCGCAGGAGTTGCGTAGTGTCGCCGACGCCATAATCGGCGCCCGCAGGAAGAAGAAGGCCGTGATATTCATGGCTGGGGCGCACGTGATAAAGTGCGGCCTAAATCCGGTAGTTATTGAGCTGATTAAGAAGAAAATCATCACCTGCGTTTGCCTAAACGGCGCCGGGATAATCCATGATTTTGAAGTCGCTTTTCAGGCCAAGACCTCCGAGGATGTGGCCGCGAATTTAAAGAGCGGCAAGTTTGGAATGGGCCGTGAGACCGCGGAATTTATTAACGACGCGGTCAAAGAGAGAGTAGGAGAGGGGTTAGGATTAGGCTATGCGGTGGCCTCAAAGATCGCCGAGGCAAAGTTAAAGTATAAGAATTTAAGCCTGCTCTATAACGCCTATAAATATAAAGTCCCGGTCTGCGTATTCGTGGCTGTTGGCACTGACATCATCCATCAACATCCTTCTTTTGACGCCGGCCTTACCGCCGAAGGTTCTTTAAGGGATTTTCATACGCTCACCGAGAATATCGCCGGCTTAAATAACGGCGGGGTAGTTTTAAATTTCGGCTCGGCGGTGATCATGCCGGAAGTATTTTTAAAGGCGCTGAACTTAGCGCGTAATTTAGGGAATAGTGTTAAGGATTTTGTCTCGGCGAATTTTGATATGCTGCATCATTACCGTCCGCAGCAGAACGTGGTCTTGCGTCCGGTGAGTTCCGGCGGCAGGGGCTATTATATTATCGGCCACCATGAGATCATGCTTCCTTTATTAGCGCAGGCAGTAATCGAGAAGATATGAAGAACTTAAGCCGGATCATCAAAAATTTTAATAAAGCCAATGTCCTGGTTTTAGGAGACCTGATCCTGGATGAATATATTTGGGGGAAGGTGGAGAGGATCTCTCCGGAGGCGCCGGTGCCGGTAGTCTGGGCGAATAAGCGCACCTTTGTCCCCGGAGGGGCGGCGAATGTGGCCAGCAATATCGCTGCATTAGATGCCAAGGTGACTGTGGTCGGGGTGGTGGGAAAAGATAAGAATAAAGACATCCTTTTTTCTGAATTTAAAAAAAGAGGGATCAATCCTGCCGGGGTCCTTTGCGAGTCCAGCCGTTACACCACCGTTAAAACCCGCATTGTCGCCGGGCACCAGCAGGTAGTCAGGGTGGATTGGGAGCATGCCGATCCGCTTTCTGGCCCTATAAACCAGAAGATAGCCAAGTTTATCCGCGCCAACATCCGTAAATTTGACGCGATTATCATTGAAGATTACGGCAAGGGTGTGATTAACGCGGGTTTATTAGAAGAGGTAATCTCCCTGGCGCGCAAGAATAAAAAGATCATCACTGTTGACCCCAAGGAAGAGAATTTTCAGCTTTATCACCGGGTCAGCTCTATTACCCCTAACCGCAAGGAATTGGAGAACGCGGTGAGGAATTTAAAGATCAAGGATACGACTAATCGTTTCCGCTTGAATAACGACAGGCTATTCTCGGATAAAGATATAGACGCCGCCGCAAAAGAAATATTAAAATACCTGGAATTAGATTCCCTGTTGGTCACATTAGGAGAACAGGGGATGAAGTTGTTTGAGAGGAACGGGCATATTACGCATATCCCGACTGTGGCCCAGGAAGTTTTTGATGTTTCCGGCGCGGGCGATACGGTAATCGGCACTTTTAGCCTGGGGCTCTGTTGCGGCGCCAAGGTGCAGGAAGCCGCGCACATCGCCAATTTTGCCGCCGGCATCGTAGTAGGAAAATTAGGGACCGCGGTCACCAACAGAAAAGAATTGCTAAAAAGCTTAGAGAGCGTTTAAATATGGATGTCGTTGGAGTAATCCCCGCCAGATACTTATCCAGCCGTTTTGAAGGTAAGGTCTTAGCGGACATTTTGGGTAAACCCATGATACAGCACGTCTGGGAGAGGGCTAAACAGGCCCTGAGCCTGGATGAGCTGATCATCGCCTGCGATGATGAGCGGATCGCCCAGGCCTGCCGTAAATTCCGCGCCAAAGTAGTGATGACTTCCAAAGGGCATGCCTGCGGCACCGATAGGATCAGCGAGGTAGTAAACCCGCTGGATGTAAAGATAGTAGTGAATATCCAGGCTGATGAGCCGTTAATCCACCCTACTATGATCGACGAGTTGGCCGGCGCCCTGCTGGGGTCTAAAGATATCGTGATGGCGACCATTGCCAAGAAGATCAGCGACCCGGCGGAAATTAATGATCCGCATGTAGTCAAGGTAGTAACGGACAAGAATAATTTCGCTCTTTATTTTTCCCGCTCGGCTATCCCGCATCTGGCGGTAAATTCAGAAGTCAAAGATCCGGTTTATTACAAGCATATAGGCCTTTACGCCTACACCAAGGATTTTCTGTTTACCTATAAGAATCTTCCGGTCTCCCGCCTGGAGAAGACCGAACGCCTGGAGCAGTTAAGGGTGCTGGAGGAAGGGTTTAAGATCAAGGTCATACAGACTAAATTTGAGACTATCGGAGTGGATACCCCGCAGGACTTAAAAAAATTAGAAGATTATTTACAGAGATAGGGAGCAGAATGCGCCAGATAACCATAAAAAATATTAA
>JAQTUD010000087.1 GCA_028710405.1 Candidatus Omnitrophota bacterium | reverse complement strand
AAGCCTTGGTAGGCCGTTACCCTGCCAACTAGCTGATAGGTCGTGAGTTCATCTCTAAGCAACAACGTTACCGCCGCCTTTACCCATTAACACTTATGTGCCAATGGACACATCAGGTATTACCCTCACTTTCGTAAGGCTATCCCCGGCTTAGAGGTAAATTACTCACGAATTGCTCACCAGTCTGCCGCTATATCTCCGGACGAATTGACATCCACCTTGCGGCTTCAATCTCTCCATCCAGAGTATCGCTCGACTTGCATGCCTAATCCACGCCGCCAGCGTTCACTCTGAGCCAGGATCAAACTCTCCGAATAATCTATAGAAAGTTTAGAATAATGGCTCTTTGATTCTTTTTTGTACCTCGATTCGTCCCTCGCAACTCAACTTTAAAGAAGGTTGCTCGGGACTCCGCTTGGCTATTTAAATTTACAAAGAACGAAATCCCTCGCATCTTAACGTTGAATAGGGATGCTCGGGATTGTTTGTCCAGACGTAATATCCGGACAAACAAAAAGACGTCCCGCCTTAAGCGGGACGTCTCTTGATCTAGACTAGAGCCGTCTCCTCTTCCGGAGTCGGTAAATTAATTAATCAATTTTGTCAAAATCTGGCTTTTTATTATCTTCACAATAATAATACCCTCTCTGTTAGAAGGGAAGTAGAGTATAACAGAAGCTAGCCTATTGTCAAGTATTTTTTTTAAATTATATTAGGAGCGTAAACTGCCCTTCTTCTAAGCAGTTAGCGGCTTACGGGAATTACCCGGAAATAAGCTGAGTTATCTTGAATATCGGCAGGAACAAGGAGATAACTATGCCGCCGATAACAATGCCCAGGAACGCGATTACCAAAGGCTCTATCAGGCTGGTGAGCGCCTGCGCTGCGGCGTCTACCTGTTCTTCATAAAAATCGGCGATTTTTGTCAACATCAGTTCCAGTTTTCCGGTCTGCTCCCCCACGCTGATCATACGGCAGACCATAGGAGGAAAAACCGTGCTTTTGGATAGCGGCCGGGCGATCGGTTCCCCGTCACGCACGCTCTTTGAACAATCAAGCACCGCCTCTTCTATTACTTTATTACCGGAAGTCCTGCTCACTATATCCAAAGCATTCAATATCGGCACGCCGCTTTTTACCAGGGTGGCAAATGTCCGGGAGAATTTAGCCACGGCCATCTTACGAAAGATCACGCCCAGAATCGGCATCCTTAATTTAAAAAGGTCAAACCTGCGCCGCCCATTTTCCGTGACGACATATTTCTTAAAAGAAAAGGAAAGAGCTATCAGGAAAGCCACTATAAAAATAAAATACTTCCGGAGGGCATCGCTGACCCCGATCAGGATAACCGTAGGCAAAGGTAATTCCCCCCCTAAAATATCAAATATCCCTTTAAAGGTCGGCACTACTTTAAGTAACAGGATGGTAGTAATCAATACCGACATGATCACCACCCCTATAGGGTAAACCATGCTGGCTTTTATTTTCCTGACTAGCGCCGAGGTCTTTTCCAGGTACGCCGCCAGTCTTTCCAATACTTCATCCAGCATCCCCGAAGCCTCTCCTGCCCTGACCATATTAATAAAAAGATCGGAAAAAACTTTCGGGTGCTTGTTTAATGCATCGCAGAAATTGGAACCTGCCTCGATATCCTGGCGTATCGATACCACCACACCCTTGAGCTCCTTATTCTCTATCTGCTCACTTAGAATGGCCAAAGAATGCACCAAGGGGATCCCGGCGTCGATCATCGTAGCCAGCTGCCGCGAAAATATCACCAGGTCATCAAGCTTAACCTTCTTGTCTTTTGCGGCTACCTTGACGAGCTTATCCTGGGTCTCTTCGATAGAAACAACAACCAGGTCTTTCCTGTGCAACGCCTCCATTACTGCTGATTCCGATTCTGCTTCCATGATGCCCGAGATAGTCTTGCTGCTCTTATCCTTAGCGGAATATTTATACGTATTCATTGCTTAAAACAACTCCGGTTTAAGCCGCCTATATCTCTACAGGGACCAACCTGTCTAATATCCTTAAAAATACTCCTACCACCTTCGGGTCAAATTGCGTGCCGCTATTTCTTTTTATCTCCATGACCGCCTCTTCCTTAGTCAGGGGAACTTTACGGTAGGAGCGCGCGGAACGCATCGACTCATAAGCGTCGGCAAGATGAATGATGCGCGCCCCCAGAAGTATATCCTCCCCCTTCCTGCCTTCGGGATAACCCGAGCCGTCATAATGTTCATGGTGCTGCCTGATCAGTTCTATCACGTCTTTTAAAAAAATCAACGGTTCAAGGATCTTTGCCCCATTTACAGGATGTGTCTTTATCTTCTTCCATTCCTCTTCGTTGAGGCTGCCTTCCTTGGTCAGGATAGCGTCGGAAATACCAATCTTACCCAGATCATGGAGCTCGCAGGCCTCCCTGATATTTTCTATCTCCTGCACGGAGAAACCCATCTCTCTGGCGATGACCACCGCGTATGCGGCCACATTCCTGGAATGGCTATGCGTATAATGATCCCGGGCATCTATGGCCTGCGCAAGGACTCTGATCGTACGCATGTATGTAGAACGCAGGTCCTCGTAAAGACGGGAGAGGTTTTTGGTAGACTCTTCTATACGGCTAGCAAGCAGGATATTCTGTTTCTCCAGGGAACTGCCGTGTTCCTTGAGGCCAAGTATTATTTTATAGTCAGTGGTTGAGAGGGAATGTAACTGCGCGCCTTTCTTGATCAACAGAAAGAATGCTTCGTGGTTGACCGGCTTGGAGATAAAATCATAAACGCCCCATCTGATCAATTCCCTTGACTCTGACAATCTTGAATCTTCTATCAAGGCTATGATTATACAATTAGGGTCTAACCTCTTTAGTTCGTTGATAAAATCCTTACTTGAAGAATCCGGATCATCTAACTGCAACAACACAACATCAAAAATATTCTGCCTGGATATCTCTAGGGCCTTTTCCCTGGACATAACGAAATTAACGGAATAATTCTCTTTAGCCCCCAGGAGGTCCCTGACGACTATAGAAAATTCTTGATTGCTGCATACTACCAATATCTTTATTACCTCATCCATGGATTAGTCTTCGCTAGTTATCCTCAGCGCCTCCTCTAGTGTGGTTGATTCTTCCTTCACCTTCAGAAAGGCGTCGTCCTGGAGTGTCACCATGCCGCATTTCTCTACGGCATATTTTTTTATGGCATCTAACGATTCCTTTTTTATGATCATTTCGCGTATCGCGTCGTCAATCATTACCGCTTCCAATATAGCTATCCTACCATAAAAACCCGTATTGTTACAATACTTACAGCCTTGCGCCTGATAGAAGGTCACATTACGCTCCTTAAACCCTATCTTCTCCAGATAATCCGCCGGGATATCCACCGGCTTCCTGCATTTAAGGCAAATTTTTCGGCAGAGCCTCTGGGCGCAAAGCATGATCAAGCTAGAGGCCACTAAAAACGGCTCCACACCCATATCGATAAGGCGAGTGATGCTGGAGA
>JAQTUD010000001.1 GCA_028710405.1 Candidatus Omnitrophota bacterium | reverse complement strand
AAGATTATTGAGGATGTGCGCGCCTTTGGTGATGAAGCGTTGCTGAAATATACCAGGAAATTTGACAAGGTGAAACTACCGCTTCGGCAATTGAAGGTTTCAGAGATAGAAATAAGCGGGGCATACCAGAGTATCAGCCCGAATTTTGTCTCTAGCCTCAAGGTAGTGATCGAAAACGTAAACAGGTTCTATCGTAAGACAGTAAAGAAATCCTGGAGGATCAAGGATCCGGACGGGGCGGTACTGGGAGAAAACTATACCCCTTTAGAAAGAGTAGGTGTTTATATACCTGCCGGGACAGCGCCTTTGGTTTCTACGGTTTATATGACTGTGCTGCCGGCAAAGATCGCCGGAGTCAAGAAGATCGTATTGATCAGCCCGCCGGATAAAAATGGGTTTATTAATCCGCATATATTGGTAGTGGCAGATTTATTGAAGGTAGATGAGATTTATCGTGTGGGCGGGGCCCAAGGAATTGCCGCCCTGGCATACGGCACAAAGACCATTGCCGGCGTGGACAAGATCGTTGGTCCGGGGAATATTTATGTCAGCGAGGCCAAGAGGCAGGTCTTTGGGGTGGTGGATATTGATATGGTCGCCGGCCCCACGGAACTGGTGATCATTGCCAATCGTTCCAGCGACCCGCGTTTTATTGTCGCCGACCTTAAGGCCCAGGCAGAGCACGCCAAGGGACTGGCAATCTTGATCACGAATTCCAAGAGCCTGGCGCGCCAGGTGAATTCAGAATTAGATGGAGTAAACGGCCTGATCATCCTGACCAAGAACTTGAGCGAGGCCGCTGATATTGCCAATAAGATCGCTCCCGAGCACTTGGAGATATTGGTGAATAATCCTCGTAAGCTGATGCGTCAGATAAGAAACGCCGGGGCGATATTCTTAGGCCCTTATAGTCCGGCGGCAGTGGGGGATTATGTGGCCGGCCCAAGTCACGTCTTGCCTACGCAAGGCACGGCGCGTTTCTTCTCAGGGTTATCCGTTTCTGATTTTACAAAGAGCAACCATATCATCAGTTATCCTAAAAAAGCCCTGGAAAAAATCAGGGAGCCTTTAGAGAAGATTGCCTGTATTGAAGGCTTGAGTAAGCATTTGGATTCGGTAAAAGCGCGTTTCGTATAGGAGAAAAAATGAAGAAGAGAACAGCAACCGTTAAGAGAAAAACCAAAGAAACCGATATAACGGTAAAATTAGATATTGATGGTTCAGGAAAGACCAAGATCAATACCGGTTTAGGATTCCTGGATCACATGTTGGAATTATTTGCTTTCCACGGTCTATTTGACATTGAGATAAGCGCCAAGGGCGACCTGAAAGTAGATATACATCACACTAATGAGGACGTCGGCATCGTGTTAGGAGACGCGTTTAAGGAAGCATTAGGTGACAAAAAAGGGATTACTCGGGCGGGGAATTTTTCCTGGCCGATGGAGGAGGTTTTGGCTACTGTTGCTTTAGACATTAGCGGTCGAGGTAAATTTAGCTTGAGAAGGCCGGAACCAGTTTTTGAAGGAGAACCCGATCCTCAAGAAGGATACGCGTTAAAAGATGCGGAACATTTTTTTGAAGCATTCGCCAAACATTTTGGCATGGATTTGAGTATAACTATTCAGCCGATGGTTAAGGATATCCACACTACATTAGAACCGGCATTTAAAGCCTTAGGCAAGGCATTATCCCTCGCCATCCAGATCGACCCGCGCCGTAAAGGCATTCCCTCAACTAAAGGTGTGATTGATTAGATGATCGCTATCATTGATTATGGAATGGGCAATATCCACAGCGTGAATAAAGCCCTGCAGAATTTAGGCGCCAAGACTTTAGTTACTAATAAGCCGGCGGATATCCAGGCGGCAGAGAAGGTAGTTTTACCGGGAGTAGGCGCTTTTGATGACGCGATGCAGGAGTTAAAAAGGCAGGGATTGGTACCCGCTATCCTGGAGAGCATCAATAGCAAAAAACCCTTTTTAGGTATTTGTTTAGGGATGCAGCTTCTCTTTCCAAAGAGCCAGGAGGCAAAAAGAGAGTTGGGCTTAGGGGCTGTCAAAGGCGTAGTAAAGAAGTTTCCGGCTAAATTGGGCCTAAAGGTCCCGCATATAGGCTGGAACCAGTTAAAAAAAGCTACCGCTGAGTGTCCTTTATTGAAAGATATACCGGATAGTTCTTACGTCTACTTCTGTCATTCTTATTATCCGCAGCCCAAAGATAAATCCGTGGTTGCCGCTACCTGTGATTATGGGGTAAATTTTTCCGCTATCATCTGGAAAGATAATCTTTTTGGCGCGCAGTTCCATCCGGAGAAGAGTCAATCAGTAGGTTTAAAGATATTGGAGAACTTTGTAAAATTATGTTAATCATTCCGGCGATAGATTTAAAGGATGGCTGCGTAGTCAGGTTTGTCCAGGGGAAGAAGGATATGAAGGTGTATTCTCATTCCCCGCTTAAGGCTGCCAGGCATTGGATAAGCCAGGGGGCGAAGTTACTGCATATCGTGGACCTGGATGGGGCATTCTCCGGGGCGCAGAAGAACCTGGCGATAGTCAAAGAGATAGCGCAGGGTGTGAGTGTGCCGGTAGAGGTCGGCGGCGGCCTGCGCAGTATGGGATCTATTAAGGCGCTGGTTGACGCGGGAGTGGCGCGGGTGATCCTGGGGACCAAGGCCGTCCAGGATAAGGTTTTTCTGACTAATGCCCGTAAAAAATTCAAAGATAAAATAATCGTCAGCATAGATGGGAAACAGGATGAGGTTTTAATTAAAGGATGGCGCAGTGCTCAAAAGAAGATTGATATTATATCTTTCGCGCGCGCGTTAAAAGATATGGGTTTTACAGAGGTGATTTATACCGACACCCTCAAGGATGGAACTCTCACCGGGCCAAATATCAAAGGGATAAAAAAACTCCTGAAGGAGACGGACCTGAAGGTAATCGCCTCCGGAGGGATAGCAAGTTTAAATGATATCCGTAAATTAAAAAAAATAGAGAAGGACGGAGTAAACGGCGTAATTATTGGTAAGGCCCTTTATGAAGGTAAGTTTACCTTAAAAGAGGCCTTGAAGTTAGCTTAACAAGTAATCCCTCGCCTAAGCGCTTGTTCCATTGCCGCTTTGTTTAATAAAGCAAGGAACTTACGCAGGCTCGGGATAAATTCGCAGACGCCCCTGCGGGGCTACCCTTTACATTGGGTATCCCCAATGTAAAGGGTCTGCTCATTTAAAGGAGGGGATAATGAAAAAATGGGTGGCTTTATCTGTCCTGGTGATTTTTGTGTTTTCCCTTACCGGATGCGCAAGCGCGCGTAAGAAAAATGATTTAGAGGTTCAGGGTTTAAGGAATCAGATTTCTGTCCTAGAGACGCAGATTCAGGCTAAAGATGAAGAGATAAATAGCCTAAAGAGTAACATGTCCAAGCCCCAGGAAGAGGCGATGGCGCAACCTGTCCGTCACGCCCGCAAGAAGGTGATCGCGGAGACAAAATCCCGCCCTAAGGTAAAAGAGATACAGATGGCTTTAAATAATGCCGGCTATAACCCCGGGCATATTGACGGTAAGATGGGGAAGCAGACCAGAGATGCGATCAAGTCTTTTCAGTCCGCGAATGGCCTGCAGGCAGATGGAAAAGTAGGCAAGAGGACTTGGATTCTGTTAAAGGAATATTTGTATAAGAAACTAAAATAGCTGCAAACTATATGTTAACTAAGCGTATAATACCCTGCCTGGATATCAAAGATAACCGGGTGGTAAAGGGCGTAAAATTTTTGGGTTTAAGAGACGCCGGAGACCCTATTGAGGTAGCCAAGATTTACGACCGTCAGCAGGCGGATGAGCTGGTCTTTTTAGATATTACTGCCAGCTTTGAAAATAGAAAGACCCTGGTGGACCTGGTCGCCGGTATCGCCGAGAATATCTATATGCCTTTTACCGTAGGGGGCGGGATCAGGGATATTGACGACATCAGGGAACTCCTTAACGCCGGTGCGGATAAGGTCTCTTTGAACACTACGGCGGTCAAATATCCGGAGATTATCTCGGAAGCCTCCAGTAAATTCGGTAGTCAGTGTATTGTGGTGGCTATCGACGCTAAGAAGAGTCACCAAGTCACCAAATCGCCAAGTCACCAGAGGGAAGTCTATATAAACGGGGGAAGGACTATTACTGAGTTGGATGCCTTGGATTGGGCGAAAAAGGCGGCAGAGTTAGGCGCCGGGGAGATACTTTTGACCAGTATGGATTATGATGGGACAAAGGATGGTTTTGATATACCCCTGACCCGGGCAGTCACGCGCTCGGTAAATATTCCGGTGATTGCCTCCGGAGGCGCCGGTAGGCCCGAGGATTTTTACGCGGTCTTCAAAGATGGCGGCGCTGATGCCGGCCTGGCAGCCTCTATTTTTCATTATCAGGAATATTCGGTGGCTCAGGTAAAGAGTTATCTAAAAGAAAAAGGTATACCAGTAAGGAATTAAAACAATCACTATGAAAAAGACAAAATTTAATTTAAAAAACCTAAAATTTGACAGCAAGGGCCTGATCCCGGCGATAATCCAGGATTATAAGGATGGGGAAGTGCTGATGATGGCCTATATGAATAAGGAGTCTTTACGGAGGACCCTGAAATTAGGGAAGACTTGTTTCTGGTCGCGCTCCCGTAAAGAATACTGGGTAAAAGGCATGACTTCCGGATGTTTTCAATATGTCAAGTCAGTAGCCTATGATTGCGATCTGGACGCGCTTTTGGTAAAAGTGCGCCAGATAGGAGCGGCTTGCCATACCGGCAACAGGAGTTGTTTTTATAGAAGAATAGAAAGTAAGAGAGTAGGAAAGTAAAAAACAGTAAGAAAGCGTACAAGAGATGTATAATCCTTCGTTAAAGGAATTTCTAAAGCTGGCCCAAAAAGGCAATGTCATCCCGGTCTATAAAGAGATCAACGCTGACCTGGATACGCCGGTCTCCGCCTTTTTAAAAGTAGAGAAGGGCGATTATTCATTTCTCTTGGAATCCGTGGAAGGCCAGGAGAAGATCGCGCGTTACTCCTTTTTGGGGAGCGATCCGGCTTTAGTATTTAAGAGTAAGGGTAGAAATATTGAGATTAATTATCCGGCGCAAAAGAAAACGCGCAGGTTTACAGCGCAAGGGTCTCCTCTGGATGAAATAAAAAAGATCATGCGGGACTATCGTGCGGTAGCCGTAAAGGGCCTGCCGCGTTTTTACGGCGGCCTGGTGGGTTATATCGGCTACGATATGGTGAGGTTCTTTGAGGAGCTGCCGGAGAAGAATCCCGATGACCTGCGCCTTGCCGACGCCATACTTTTCTTGACCGATAAGATACTAATCTTTGATCACGTCAACCACACCATAAAGATCGTCTTTAACATTATCCTGCCTGTCGGGAAACTTTCCAGCAAAGAGAAGGAGGATATTTATTCGCGGGCGTTACGGAATATTGAGGCGATGCACAAGGATATGATTAAAGATCACCCCCACTTGGAGAAAACAACCGGAGGCTGCCGGAAAATATCGGTAACTTCTAATTTCAGCAAGGCCCAGTTCCAGGATGTTGTGTGTAAAATCAAGGCTTATATAACCAAAGGTGATGTTATTCAGGCGGTCCCCTCCCAGCGTTTTAAGATGAAGATGAATAAGCCGGCGTTTGAGGTGTATCGTAAATTAAGAAGCCTCAATCCTTCACCGTATATGTATTTTTTAAAACTAAAAGACACCGTATTAATAGGTTCCTCTCCGGAGATGCTGGTGCGCTGCGAGGACGGCATTATCCAGACCCGGCCGATAGCCGGTAGCAGGCCGCGCGGCCGAAACCAACAAGAGGACGCCGGGCTTGCTATGGAACTGCTTAATGATAAAAAAGAAAAAGCCGAACATATTATGCTGGTAGATTTAGGCAGGAATGACTTAGGAAGGGTAAGTAAGCCCGGGAAGGTCAGGGTCAGTGAATTCATGAACGTGGAAAAATATTCCCATATTATGCATATCGTCAGCGAAGTCAGGGCCGAACTTGACCGAAAAAAATATGATATTTATGATGTGCTCCGGGCCGCATTCCCCGCCGGAACGGTAACCGGCAGCCCCAAGGTGCGGGCCATGGAGATCATTGAAGAACTGGAAAATATCCGGCGCGGGCCATACGCGGGTTGCGTGGGGTATTTCAGTTTTTCACATAATATGGATACCTGTATTACTATCAGGACTATCGTAGCACATAAAGGATACGCATATATCCAGGCAGGCGCCGGTATCGTAGCGGATTCAGTGCCGGCCAGGGAGTACGTGGAGACGGTAAATAAGGCAATGGCTTTAATTGAGGCGTTATCGTAAAGTAAAAACAGTAAAGAATTAAAAAACAACAGAAAAGGAGAGGCTTAAAAATGGCAGTGCACATACGTTTAAGAAGGATCGGGAAGAATCCTAAGGGTAAACCCCATTTCCGAGTCACGGTTTTTGATGAACGCCGCGGCAGGGATGGCAGGTTTATTGAGGAATTGGGATTTTATTCTCCGATTACCGGAGAGGCAAAACTCAAAATAGAGAGGATCCAGTATTGGATCAAAAACGGCGCCCAGCCTTCGCTGACCGTTAAAAGCTTGATTAAAAAGGCGACAAAAGCAGGCAAGTAAGTTAAAGGTAGTCCCTTGCCTAAACACGGCAAAAGTTCCATAAACAAGATTAAAGGAACTTTTACCGAAAGGCTGCGGGATAAATTCGCACATTGACTTACTCACACTATCGTGTTCGTAAGTCAAGTGCTCATTTAGGAGGTCAAAATGCCACAACAAGCGGTTAATCCATTGATAAATATGTTTCCTTTAATCCTGATCTTTATTATTTTCTACTTTCTGCTTATCCGTCCGCAGAAACAGAAAGAGAAGGAGCATCAGAAGATGCTCACCGGCCTAAATAAGAATGATGAAATAATCACTACAGGCGGGATCCACGGCACGATAGTCGGGGTCAAAGAAAAGACCGTGCTTTTGAGGATAGATGACAACGTGAAGATAGAAATAGAGAAGAGCTGCGTGGCTTATCTGCAGAAACCGCAAAGCCCATCCGCTTAAAAAGGAAAGCAAATGGAAAAGAGAACTATTTATAAGGCGATTTTTATTTTAGCGTTAGTGGGGACTTGCATTTATTTTGCTTTTCCCTTAGAGAAGAGGATCAACCTCGGTCTGGATTTAAAAGGCGGGATGCATCTCTTGCTCAAGGTTGATACAACTAATCTTACCCCGGAGGCAAAGATAGATGCCGCTGATCGCGCCGCCGAGGTTATCCGCAACCGTATTGATGAGTTCGGCGTACGCGAGCCTTCTATCCAAAGGCAGGGGGAAGATGAGATCGTAGTGCAGTTGCCGGGGGTTACAGATAGGCAGCGGGCGATTGATGTCATCGGTAAAACCGCACAGTTAGAGTTTAAGTTGGTTTCTACAGATACTGATAAGTTAAGCCAGGCAATAGCCGGGACCATCCCCGAGGGCTTTGAATTAAAATATACACAGGAGGATAATGAACCGGTGCTCCTGGAGAAAAATACGGTGCTTGCCGGTGACGCCCTGACCAATGCCTCGGTAACTTTTAGCCAGAGCGAATTTAATGAGCCGGTGGTGGCATTGAAGTTTAATCCCGAAGGCGCCAAGAAATTCGCGGAGATTACCACCAATAATGTCGGCAAGAGGCTGGCGATACTCTTGGATGGCAAGGTGCAGTCTGCCCCACGCATCAGAGAACCCATCCCTACTGGAGAGGCGGTTATTACCGGTCGCTTTGCGATAGAAGAAGCCCAGGATCTGGCCCTGGTATTAAGAGTAGGCGCTTTACCGGCTCCGATGCATGTTGAAGAGGAGAGGACTGTCGGTCCGCTCTTAGGGCAGGATTCCATAAACAAAGGTATTAAGGCCAGCCTTGTAGGTAGCGCGTTAGTAATCATATTTATGGCTGTTTATTATCTTTTGGCCGGAGTGGTCGCTGATATCGCGTTATTGTTAAACTTATTGATGATCTTAGGCGGATTAGGAATGTTGCCGATGTTATTTCCCGGAGTGTCCGCTACCCTGACCCTTCCGGGTATCGCTGGTATCGTATTATCTTTAGGTATGGCAGTGGATGCCAACGTTCTGATCAATGAGCGCATTAGAGAAGAATTAAACGCGGGGAAGAACCTGCGCAGCGCTATATCCAGCGGTTACGGCCGGGCGTTCAGCGCTATCTTTGATTCAAACGTGACTACCCTTATTGCCGCGTTATTACTTTTTCAGTTTGGCACTGGTTCAATTAGGGGTTTCGCGGTGACTCTGACTATCGGTTTGATCGCCAGTATGTTTACCGCTATCGTGGTCACCCGCACTATCTTTGAGATCCTTTTGGGCCTGGGGATCTTGAAAAATTCCCTCCCTATGATGCGGTTGATCAAGGAGACAAAAATTGATTTTATCGGTAAGAGAAAAATCTTTTATGCTATTTCTTTGATCGTGATCATTACTGGGCTTTTCTTCTATTTTAAAAAAGGCAAAGACGCCTACGGTATTGATTTTGCAGGCGGGCAATTACAAGAATATAGCTTTAAGGATCCTGCCAATATTGATAAGGTACGTCAGACCTTGAAAGAATTAAACCTTTCGGATGCCATCATACAGCAATATAAAGATAATCCACGGGTGGTTTTGATCAGGACGCTGGAGGATAAGAGCAAGGAATTGACGGAGAAATTAAAGAGCACTTTTGCCGACCAGGATATTCAGATATTACGCATTGAACGTGTCGGGCCGATAGCGGGAAAACACCTACAGGATAAAGCCATCTACGCGCTTCTTTGGTCCATGATAGGTATATTGGTGTATGTAGCCATCAGGTTCAAGCATTTTAATTTCGCTATCGCAGGCGTAATCGCGCTTTTCCATGACGTCTTGGTCACCCTGGGGGCTTTAGCGATGACCGGACGCCAGATAGATCTTTTAAGTATTACCGCTTTCCTGACTATCGCCGGTTATTCTATTAATGACACCATTGTTATTTATGATCGGGTGCGGGAGAATAACCGCCTATACAGGAAACTCAGCCTTAAGGAGCTGATAAACTTAAGTGTAAACCAGACGTTAAGCAGGACTATTTTGACCTCCGGAGTTACCCTGTTGGTAGTACTGGCTATCTTTCTCTATGGCGGGGAGGTCTTGGGTAATTTTGCCTTTGCCCTGCTGGTAGGTTTTATCGCCGGCGTATATTCTACGGTTTTTATCGCTTCACCCCTGGTGCTTGCCTGGTCAGGCAGTAGAGCCAGAGTTTAAGAGCGTGTTTAAATCCCTAAAAATATATACAGGATCAGGTATTGATTTAGGAGATATTACCAACAGCCTGGTGGATTTTGGTTATCGCAGGCAGGAGAATACGCAGGAGGAAGGGGATTTTTCCCGCCGCGGCGGGATCATAGATATATTCCCTTTCTCCTTTGAACTACCGATACGCCTGGAGTGGGAGAATGATAAGGTATCCTGCATCAGGACCTTTGATCCCTCTACCGGTAAACCCCTCTGGGACCATAAGACAGTAATTATCCTTCCGATCAAGAAAATCCCCGCAGCAAAGACCGCCATTTTCACCGAAGAGTTCCCTTTATCTAATTTCGTGGACCTGGATATCGGGGATTTTGTGGTGCATAATCAGTATGGCATCGGCAGGTTTTTGGGTATCCAGAAGATAAAATCCCGGGATAAACATCTGGATCACCTGGTGATTGAATACGACCGTCAGGAGAAACTCTTTGTTCCGGTTGACCAGATGCACCTGGTGCAGAAATATATCGCTTTTCAGGCCAGAAGGCCCAAGCTCTACCGGTTGGGGACAAAAGAGTGGCAGCGGGTCAAGGATCGGGCGAGAAAAGGGATACAGAAGATGGCCTGGGACCTTCTTACGCTTCAGGCGATGCGCGCCAGCGCCCAGGGGTTTGTTTATGACAAGGACACGCAGTGGCAGGCTGATTTTGAGAAGACTTTTCCTTATAAGGAGACCCCGGACCAGTTAGAGGCATCACGCCAGGTAAAACTGGATATGGAGAGCGGCAAGCCTATGGACAGGCTGCTCTGCGGAGATGTGGGTTACGGCAAGACCGAGGTGGCTATGCGCGCCGCCTTCAAGGCGGTAATGAATAATAAGCAGGTGGCTTACCTGGTGCCGACCACTATCCTGGCCGAGCAGCATTATATTAATTTCAACCGGCGGATCAAGGATTTTCCGGTGAATATCCAGTTACTCTGCCGTTTCCGGACTGACGCCGAGCAGAAGAAGATAATCAAAGATATTGCTTCCGGGACGGCAGATATCGTCATCGGGACGCACCGCTTGCTCTCCGATGATGTGCTATTTAAAGACCTGGGCCTGGTGATCATAGATGAAGAGCAGCGTTTTGGGGTATTGGCTAAAGAGAAACTGAAGAAAATGCGGCTAACTACGGATGTGCTCACCCTGACTGCTACGCCTATACCCCGGACCCTGTATATGAGCCTGATGGGGGCGCGCGACCTGTCGGTGATCAACACCGCGCCGCAAAATAGGTTGCCTGTGAAGACGGTTGTGATAGAATATGATGAAGATCTTATCCGGCAGGCGGTGCTAAAAGAGATAAACCGTCATGGCCAGGTATTTTTTCTGCATAACCGGGTGCAAGATATTGACAAGATCAGGGATATGTTAGCTGGGATACTGCCGGCTGGCGCCAGGTTAGAGATCGCCCACGGCCAGATGCCTGCCAGGCTCCTGGAAAAGATAATGTCGGAGTTTCTGGAGGGCAAGATCGACTGTCTGCTCTGCACGATGATCATAGAAAGCGGCATTGATATACCTAATGCCAACACTATTATCGTCAATAACGCGCATATGTTCGGCTTGGCCGACATGCACCAGTTAAGGGGGAGGGTAGGCAGATTTGACCGGCCGGCCTATGCATATTTTCTGGTCCCTAAGAGTGTAGTACTGGAGAAGGACGCCAGGAAGAGGTTGGATGCGATCTGTGAATACGCGCACCTGGGGGCGGGGTTTCATATCGCCATGGAGGACCTGGAGATCCGGGGCGCGGGGAACCTGCTGGGGATAGAGCAGCACGGTTTTATCGCGGCCGTTGGTTTTGATCTTTATTGCCGCCTTTTAAGAGAGGCAGTCGGTACGTTTCAGAAAACCGGAGTATTCTCATGAAAAAGATGATCCTGGCTTTAGTTTTTTTATCCACGCTCTGTATCTTACGTCCTGGTGCGTGTCTTTACGCGCAGGATAAAATTATCGCTATCGTCAATAATGACATTATTACCCAGAAAGACCTGAATGATTTTATGCATTTTATGCGTATGCAGTTATCGCAAGAGAATTCAGGCCAGCAGTTAGAAGAAAAGATCCGCGCGATGCTGCCGGACCTGCGTAATAAATTAATTGAAGACCGTTTGATCCTGCAGGAGGCAAAGAAGAGCGAGATTAAGGTGGAGCAGGCCAGGATAGAGGGGCGCCTTAAGGAGATAAAAGGCCGTTATAGTTCTGAGGCGGAATTCCAGAAGGCAATAGCCGCCCAAGGGCTAGTCCAGGCGGATATTGAGGCCAGGATCAGAGAGCAGCTTTTAATGTATTACCTGATAGAGCAGAAGGTGCGCAGCAAGATTATAGTCAGGCCGGAGGAAGTCACGGCATTTTACGATACGCATAAGGATAAATTTATGAGCCCGCGGGAGTTCCAGCTGGAAGTGGTAACGCTGGAAGACGAGGGTTCTGCCAGGGCATTTTTTAACGAATTAAAGAAAGGCCAGGGCATAGAGGAATTGGCATCTAAGTACTCCGTGCAGCCTAACCGCCTGGACGTTTCAGAAGACGAGGAATTAAGGAAAGAAATAAGCCGCACGGTCTTTGGCCTAAAAGTCGCAGGGGTATCTGCTCCGGTCAGGATCGACGGGAAATACTATATTTTTAGGTTGGATAATATCAGCGCTTCTGTGCAGCTTACTCTTTTCGAGGTTCAGGATAAGATAAACGACCTTCTAACCGAGGCGAAGTTCCAGGAAGAATTGAAGAAATGGCTGGATACCTTAAAGAATGAATCCTATATCAAGATCATCCAAGATTAAGGTTGGTATTACTATAGGCGATCCCAGCGGTATCGGCCCGGCGATTACCTTGAAAGCGCTCAAGAAATTAAAGGGGTTTGCTGAATTCGTGGTTATCGGAGATAAAGGGGTATTGGATAAGGTATCGAGTATCCAGCATCTAGGATCGAGTAAGAGGTTTGTAGGTCTAAATAACGTATCACAGGATAGTTTTTCTTTCGGGCAGATCAGGGCGGAATACGGTAAGGCCTCTGTTGAATATCTGGATAAAGCCCTGGAATTGATTACCGAAAAACAGATAGATTGCCTGGTGACCTGCCCTATATCTAAAGAGGCGGTAAATCTGGCCGGCCTTAAGGGTTTTCTGGGCCACACTGAATACCTGGCCAGCCGTACGGATACAAGTGATTTCATTATGATGCTTTTAAACAGGAGGCTTAAGTTTAGCCTGCTTACGCGCCATATCCCTTTGGCTAAAGTCTCAGGCAGTATCAGTAACGATTTGATAATTATCAACGCCTTCATGGCCTACCGCGCCTTAAGGGAGATGTTTAAAATAGGGCATCCGCGGATAGTATTTTGCGGCCTGAACCCTCATGCCTCAGATAACGGGGTCATAGGTTGTGAGGAGAACGAGGTGATTAAGCCGGCGTTAGCAATATTGCGGGATAAATTTAAATTGTATATTGACGGCCCGCTTTCGGCTGATGCGGCTATTTATAAAGCAAACAGGCGGGAATATGACTGTATAATAACTCCTTATCATGACCAGGCGTTGATCCCCCTGAAATTATCGGGATTTGACCATTCTGTAAACCTCACCGTCGGGCTCCCCTTTGTCAGAACCTCGCCTTTGCACGGCACGGCTTTTGATATTGCTGCCACGCCGCGCCGCGCCGATCCCAATTCTCTTATTGAAGCAATCAAGTTAGCGGTAAAATGCGCCTTAAACCTAAAAAAAGCCTAGGGCAAAATTTCCTTATTGATAAGAATATCCGGACAAAGATCATTGATTCTCTTTCTCTGGATGGAAAAGATGCCGTATTGGAGATAGGGGCCGGCAGAGGGGAAATTACCGTTTTAATCGCCGAGAAGGCCGGCCAGGTCTATGCCCTGGAGATTGACAGCTCACTCTGTCCTATCTTAAAAGATAATCTGAAAGCCTTCCTTAATATAGAGGTAATAAATAAGGATATATTAAAATTAGACTTGAAGCGTTATTTCGCGGGTAAGAGAATAAGAGTAGTGGGAAACATTCCTTATTACATCTCCAGCCCCATTTTAGAGCATCTTATTGAACATCGGGCGGTGATCCAGGATATCTTTATTACCGTGCAGAAGGAGTTCGCTCGGAGAGTAGTTTCTCCGCCCGGGGGCAAGGAATACGGGGCGTTTAGTTGTTTTGTGCAGTATTATCTGGAACCGGAAATAGTCTTTGATATCAAAAAGAATTCTTTTTCTCCAGTGCCAAAAGTAGATTCTTCTTTGTTAAAGCTTGTTGTCAGGCCGCATCCGGCGGTAAACCCTAAGGACGAAAAATTATTTTTTAAGCTCATCCGCGCCGCCTTTGGCCAGAGAAGAAAGACCCTGCGTAACAGCCTCTCCGAGTTGATCCCGGCGGATAGGCTCAATGATTTTTTTAAGGCCCAAAAGATAGACCCGAACACCCGCCCGGAAAAACTCTCCCTTCTAGATTTCGCCAATCTCTCAAATATCGTCTCATAATCGGTTTTACGGTTGCCGGGCGGGTTCTTCGCGTCACCGCTTGATTTTCCCCAGCGTGGAAAATCTTCGCTCTGACGGAAGCCCTCGCTCTCGCAGACTTCGCAAACAGAGGGCGAACCATGCCCGCTCAGGCTTCCTTACGTGCCGCTCAAAACCCGCCCGTCCCCCGCAAAAAGATATGGGATAGTTTCAATAAGATTGTGGCTTTTGGAAGTCTTAGCGGATGGATTGGCTGGGATTTCGAGGGACGTGGAGGCAAGGAGCGGGCAAGGTTCCCGCAGCCGGCTCCTAAATTAAAAAAATATTTTATCTAGGGCCCGGATGCGGGAGAGCGACGCAGCCGAACCGAGCGAAGCCCCGCCACGCTGGGGCGGGGCGAGCGTTCCCGAGAAACCCAGACAAGACACACGCGAAAGAATTGGAATATTTTCTTGACAAGGCAGAAAAATAGTGTATACTCCTTTACGTAGTAAATGAAGGAAGTGGTACTCGAAAGCCGTAAGGCATGAGGGATGACTGCCTTGCGGTTTTTTGTTTATGCAGTACGCTACAATTTTTTCAAGAAAGGAAGGTGGATTAGAATGGCAAAAGGTAAAGTAAAGTGGTTCTCCAATCAAAAAGGCTACGGATTCATTACTCCTGAGTCTGGCAATGATGTGTTTGTGCATCATAGCGCAATTCAGGGTGAGGGATATAAGACTTTAGATGAGGGACAGGAAGTAGAGTTTGAGATTGAAAAAGGTCCCAAAGGCGAACAAGCTACTAAAGTTGTAAAGCTCTAATTGATGAAGGTAAGGGCCCGGCTATCCTAACCGGAACCGGGCCCTTGTTTTACAGTAAAAAAAGATTGACAAAGCAGGAATTTTAATATATACTTCTTATCTCTGCAAAAATCCCGAATAATCAGTTTATATTAGGGACATAAAAGATTTAAAAAAGAATTTTTACTAAAAATTCTTAGGGTGTTTTTTTTTATTTAGTCGACGGGCAAGTCCAAAATTGCTGGAGTAGCTCAGTCGGCAGAGCACGTCCTTGGTAAGGACGGGGTCACGAGTTCAATTCTCGTCTCCAGCTTAGTTTAAAGAAATCAAAGCCATATGCGCGAAATCATTACATTAGAATGCACGGTCTGTAAAAACAGGAATTATACTACTAAGAAGAATAAAAAAAAGCACCAGGACAGGTTAGAACTGGGTAAGTTTTGCAAGTATTGTCATAAACACACCCCCCATAAAGAAATTAAATAGTCTATAGTAATAGGGGCGTCGGTTAATGGCAAACCAACGGTCTCCAAAACCGTGACTGCAGGTTCAAGTCCTGCCGCTCCTGTAGAATTAAAAAAGGACTTGGACTAAAAAAGAGGCAAAGAATGGAGTTTTTGGCAAATAACATCAAGAATATCATTTTAGCTGTTACTGCCGCGATATTAATCGGCGCGGCTATCAAATATTACCAGAAAATAAAGACGTTTATTATTGAAGTAAAGCAGGAATTAGGAAAGGTCGCATGGTCAACGCGCAAGGAATTAATGGGTTCTACGGCTGTGGTTATAGTATCTACATTGATCGTGGCCGTTTTTATCGGCGCGGTGGACTTGGCGCTTTCCAAGATATTGAGCCTATTGTTTAAATGAAGAACTGGTATGTAGTCCACGCACAAACGGGTTCCGAGGAGAAAGTTCGCAAGACCCTGGGTAACAGGGTTACCTCTATGCATATGGAGGAATTGATTTCTAAGGTGATCATCCCCACGGAGCAGATCTCCGAGGTGCGTTCCGGTAAAAAAAAGATCTCGCAGAGAAAGTTCTTCCCAGGTTATCTTCTGGTGGAGATGGAATTAAATGAAGAAACCTATCTTTTTGTAAAGAATACTCCCGGGGTGACCGGTTTTATCGGTTTAGGCAAGAAACCCGTCCCTCTGCCGCAGGGCGAAGTAGATAACATCTTAAAGAGGACGCAGGAGACCCAGGCCAAGCCCAGCCCCAAGATAATCTTTGAGAAAGGCGAGCAGGTCAGGGTGACGGAAGGCCCGTTCCTGAATTTTAACGGTACCGTGGAGGAGTTGCATCCTGAAAAGGGCAAGGTCAAGGTAAGCGTTTCTATATTTGGCCGGGCCACCCCGGTAGAGCTGGAATATTGGCAAGTGGAGAAAGTATAGATGGCTAAGAAGATCACCGCGCAAATCAAGCTTCATGTCCCGGCAGGCCAGGCAAACCCGGCGCCTCCGGTAGGGCCGGCATTAGGCCAGCATGGCGTTAACATCATGCAGTTCTGCAAGCAATTTAACGATCAGACCAAGGACCGTGACGGCCTTATCCTGCCGGCGGTTATTAGCGTATACGAAGATAGGACCTTTACCTTTATTATTAAGAGTCCGCCTTCTTCAGTGCTCTTAAAGCGCGCGGCCAATCTGGCAAAGGCATCGGGGACAGCCGGCAAAGAGACAATCGGAAAGGTTACCCGTAAGCAGGCAGAAGAGATCGCCAAGCAGAAGATGCAGGATTTAAACAGCACTGATTTAACCAAGGCGTTAAAGATCGTAGAGGGGACCGCCAGAAGCATGGGTATTGTGATTGAGGGGTAAGTTCTAATGAAGACGCGCAGTAAAAGATATAAGGAATCGGCAAAACTCAGCGACCCGGCCAAGACTTATCAATTAAGAGAGGCGGTTGCGTTATTAAAGAAAATGCCTGCTCCTAAATTTGATAGTTCCGTGGACCTGCATTTCTCTTTAAATATAGATTCAAAGAAGTCCGATCAGATGGTGCGTGGCACGGTCGTATTACCCCATGGGACGGGAAAAAAGATTAAGGTCGCGGTCTTCTGCCGCGGCGAGCACGAAAAAATAGCCAGGGAAGCGCAGGCTGACCTGGTAGGCGGCAATGAACTCATTGATAAGGTAGCCGCCGGCCTAATGGATTTTGATTGCGCCATTGCCACTCCGGAGATGATGAAAGATCTAAGTAAGCTTGGGAAGGTCCTGGGCCCCCGCGGCCTGATGCCTAGCCCCAAGACAGGCACGGTTACCAATGATATTAAAAAGGCGATTGAAGATGTCCGCAGGGGTAAGGTAGAATTCCGCGTAGATAAACAGGGTGGCGTGCATCTTTCCGTAGGCAAGGTTTCTTTTGAAGAAGATAAGTTATATGATAATGCCTCCTGCGTTATCACCGCCTTGAATGAGGCAAAACCCGCTTCAGTGAAGGGCAAATTTGTGGAGAGCCTGTTTTTATCCAGTTCTATGAATCCTGGGATGAGGTTGGCCTTATGAAAAAACTGGGCGTAATAGTAAAAGAGGCATCGCAGGACCGCATAAAGGATAATCTAAAAGATTCCAACGCTGTCTTCATCGTAAAATATTCCGGTTTATCCAGCCCGGACATGACTTCGCTAAGGCAGTCCTTAAAAGATTCCCGGGCATCTTTATTTGTGATAAAGAATGCCGTAGCCAGGCGCGCCCTCAAGGACGCGGGATTGGAATCCTTGGTCAAATCAATAGAAGGCCCCTGTGGGGTTATCTTTGTCAAGGACGAGCCGGTAAATACTTCTCGCGCGCTCTGTAATTTTTCTAAAGGCCATGAGCAACTAAAAATAGAAGCCGGCCTGTTAGAAGAAAAGCTCCTGGCTGCCAGCGACATACAGGCAATGGCCAAGCTCCCCAGCAAGGAAGTCTTAAGGGCCCAGGTAGTGATGGCATTAAGTTCGCCGATATCAGGTTTAGTAGTGACATTAAACCAGGTATTGGCGAAGTTTGTTTATTGTATAGATCAGATAAAAATGAAGAGAGAGAAATAAGGAGGAAGAGATGGCAGCAAAAATGGAAGAATTGATCAAGAGTATTGAAGAGATGACGGTTTTAGAGCTCTCCGACTTGGTGAAGGCCTTAGAGGTGAAGTTTGACGTGAAAGCCAATGCCCCGATGATGGCCGTCCCTATGGGTGGTGCCGGAGCCGGAGCAGCCGCTCCCGCAGCCGAAGAGAAAAGCACCTTTACCGTAGTCCTGACGAGCGCCGGAGCGAATAAGATCTCCGTGATCAAGGAAGTAAGGGGCATGACCAGCTTAGGTCTGAAAGAAGCCAAGGACTTAGTAGATGGAGCCCCTAAACCGGTAAAAGAAGGCGCTACCAAAGAAGAAGCCGAAGAGATGAAGAAGAAGCTGGAAGCAGCCGGAGCGACCGTAGAGTTAAAATAACGGCGTCTCAAGGGTCGTCATTGCGAACCCTTGACACTTGTGTCAAGGGTGAAGCAATCACATTTCTAACATTATAAATTATGATTAAACGTAAAAATTTTGCCAAGATAAAGGAAGTTTACGACCTGCCTAACCTTCTGGATGTGCAGCTGGAGTCCTACCGCGAATTTCTGCAGATGGATATTCCTGTTTCAGAACGCAAGAACCAGGGGCTACAGGAAGTCTTCGCTGAATTATTCCCTATAGAGAATAACAATAGTTCTATAAAGTTAGAATTTATTAGTTATTCCCTGGGGAAACCCAGGTTCAATATCGACGAATGTGTGAGGCGGGCGCTAAGTTATGCCGCTCCCCTGAAGCTGAAATTCAGGTTGACTACTCCCCGCGAGGCCAAAGAGCAGGACGCTTATTTCGGCGATATGCCGCTAATGACTGCCACTGGTACTTTTATTATTAACGGTGACGAGCGTGTAGTGGTAAGCCAATTACAGCGTTCCCCCGGCGTTTCATTTGAAGAGGAAGCGCACCCTACCGGAAAAGAGATATTTTACGGACGGATCATCCCTTACCGCGGGACCTGGCTTGAGTTTAAATATGACCTTTCCGAGACCATTATCGCCTACGTGGACAGGCGCAGGAATTTCCCGGCGACCCAGATCTTGAGGATCCTGGGATTCTCCACTAATCAGGATATCATCACCGCCTTTGGCACTGAGCATCCTGAGATAACCAACACCCTGAAGAAAGACTATACAACCAGCAAGGAAGAGGCATACCTGGATTTCTACCGTAAGATGCGCCCCACCGAGCCGGTAACCAAAGACGCGGCTGAAGGCTTATTCTATAGATTATTCTTTGACCCGGCCAGGTATGATTTAGAAAGAGCCGGCAGGTTTATCCTTAATAGAAAATTAGGGATGGATGTTTCCCTGGATAAGAGGATCCTTGATTCCGATACCGTAATTAAGGTAATGGAATACCTGATCAACCTTAAGAAGGGGATTGGCAAGATTGACGATATAGACCATTTAGGCAACAGGCGTATCAAGACCGTAGGGGAGTTGGTGCAGAACCAGGTGCGTATAGGTTTAGCCAGGGTAGAGCGCTCTATCAGGGAAAGATTAAGCATACTAGGCGATACCGACGCTTTTAATGTCCATTATCTGATAAATTCAAAGTTACTTTCTAACCAGATACGTGATTTCTTTGCCAGGAGCCAACTTTCTCAATTTATGGACCAGGTCAATCCTTTAGCGGAAATGACGCATAAGAGAAGGTTAAGCGCCCTTGGCCCCGGAGGATTATCGCGCGAACGCGCCGGATTTGAGGTCAGGGATATCCATCCTTCTCATTATGGCAGGGTCTGCCCCATAGAAACTCCTGAAGGCCCGAATATCGGTTTGATCGCGTCTTTGAGTTCATTCGCGCGGGTAAATCCGCTGGGTTTATTGGAGACCCCGTATCGCAAGGTTGAAGACGGAAGGGTAACTAAAAAGATTGACTATCTCACCGCTGATATTGAAGAAGATAAAGTCATTGCCCAGGCCAGCGTGCCTTTAAATGAAGAGGGTTATTTCGCTGAACGCGAAGTCTCCTGCCGTTATAAGAATGATTTCCCCAAAGTCCCAGGTAAGCAAGTTGAGTATATGGATGTTTCTCCCAAGCAGCTTATTTCGGTAGCCGCTTCGCTTATCCCGTTTTTGGAGCATGATGACGCCAACCGCGCGCTTATGGGTTCAAACATGCAGAGGCAAGCCGTTCCCCTGATGATCACTGATCCTCCGCTGGTGGGGACAGAGATGGAGGGTAAGGTGGCGCGGGATTCCGGGACCGTGGTGATCTCTGAATCCAGCGGGAAAGTGACTAACGTGGATTCTTCTTCTATTACCATAGGCAAAAAGATCTATCACCTGCGTAAATTCTTACGTACTAACGCCGACACCTGCCTGAACCAGCGGCCTTTAGTCAAGCTGGGCCAGCATGTGGATGCCGGAGAAGTGATCGCTGACGGAATTGCCACCAAGTCCGGGGAACTCGCCCTGGGCAAGAATGTGTTATGTGCTTTTCTTCCGTGGCGCGGGTATAATTTTGAAGATGCCATACTGATCAGCGAAAAGCTGGTAAAGGAAGACGCTTTTACTTCCATACACGTGGAAGAGTTTGAGACAGAGGCCACCGAAACCCGCCTGGGCAATGAAGAAGTGACCCGTGATATACCCAATGTCAGCGAAGAGGCCTTAAGAAACCTGGATGAGACCGGAGTGATCCGTATCGGGGCTGAAGTTACCCCCGGAGATATCCTGGTAGGTAAGATTACCCCTAAGACTGATTCAGAGCCTTCTCCCGAAGAGAGGCTTTTGCGCGCGATATTCGGCGAGAAAGCCGGAGATGTCAGGGATACGTCTTTGGTGGTCCCTCCCGGGGTTGAGGGCGTGGTAATAGATGTGCATGTTTTTCAGCGTAAGGACAGGGGCAGAAAATCCAAGGAAGAAAAAAGTAAAGAATTGGCCAAGATCAAGGAGTTAAAGGCTTATTATAAACAAGAGATAGAATTCGTAGAGGCTGAGAAGGTATTGCGTTTAAGCCAGCTTCTGGGAGTAGATAAGAAAAAACTGGAGAAGATGGATCTTAGCAATAACGAGGAAGCCAAGATATTGTCCGCTTCTTTCCAGGAGCAGGTCCAGGAGTTGATTGCCGAAGAAGAGCAGGAGATCGAGAAAGTCAGGCGCGGAGATGAATTACCTGCCGGGGTTCTAAAGAGGGCGGTAGTTTATATCGCCACAAAGCGCAGGCTCTCCGAGGGAGATAAGTTAGCCGGAAGACACGGGAATAAAGGTGTCGTCGCCAGGATCATCCCGCAGGAAGATATGCCTTATATGCCGGATGGCACCCCCGTGGAAGTGGTCCTTAATCCTTTAGGCGTGCCTTCACGTATGAACGTAGGGCAGATCTTGGAATGCCATTTAGGCTGGGCGGCCAAGGCTTTAGGGCTGCAGGTAAGCTGTCCGGTATTTGACGGCGCTACCGAAGAAGAGATTAAAGACATGCTTAAGAAAGCCGGGCTCTCCGAGGATGGCAAGACTATTCTTTATGACGGGCATACCGGAGCGGCCTTTGACCAGAAAGTCACCGTAGGTTACCTATATATAATGAAGTTGATCCATCTGGTTGATGAGAAGATACACGCCCGTTCTATCGGGCCATATTCCCTGGTCACGCAACAGCCATTGGGAGGAAAGGCACAGTTCGGAGGCCAGAGATTAGGGGAGATGGAAGTATGGGCGCTGGAGGCATATGGGGCGGCTTTTACCCTTCAGGAGATGCTTACTGTTAAGAGTGACGATGTCGCCGGCCGCACGCGCATATATGAAGCCATCGTCAAAGGGGAACAGCGTTTAACGCACGGGACACCGGAATCATTCAATGTATTGATAAAAGAATTGCACGGACTGTGCCTGGATATCCGTACGGAGAAGGCAAAATAAAATGGATGAAATACTTTCATTTGATAGTATCGTTATAAAGATCGCTTCCCCGCAGGTGATCAAGTCCTGGTCGCAGGGGGAAGTAAAGAAGGCCGAAACTATAAATTACCGCACGCTTAAGCCTGAAAAGGATGGTTTATTCTGCGAGAAGATCTTTGGCCCGGTGCGCGATTGGGAATGCAATTGCGGTAAATATAAAGGTATAAAATTTAAGGGTATCACCTGCGACCGCTGCGGGGTGACCGTGGACCGTTCTTCGGTGAGGCGCGAGCGCATGGGTAATATTGAATTAGCGGCGCCGGTTACTCATATTTGGTTTTTTAAAGCCGTGCCCAGCCGTATCTCGGCATTACTGGATTTAGGCTTAAGGGATCTGGAAAAGGTCATCTATTATGAGGAATACTTAGTAATTGACCCGGGCAATACCCCTCTAAAGAAAAAAGAACTTTTGGCCGAAGATAAATATCAGGAAGCCCTTGTTAAGTACGGGTCAAATTTTAAAGCCAAGATCGGCGCTGAGGCGATCAGGGATCTTTTAAAAGAGTTAGATTTAGACGCGCTCTGCCGCAAGTTGCGCCGTGATTTGGAAAAGTCCAAGAATGTTTTAGGGAACCGTAAATTACTCAAGCATTTAAAGATCGCCGAGGATTTTAAGAAATCCGGGAATAAACCGGAATGGATGATCTTGGAGGTTTTGCCGGTTATACCTCCGGATTTAAGGCCGTTAGTCCCCTTGGACGGCGGAAGGTTTGCTACCTCTGACCTGAATGACTTATACCGCCGGGTGATCAACCGTAATAACCGCCTGCATAAACTTCTGGAATTGAATGCCCCGGATATAATCATCCGTAATGAGAAACGCATGCTCCAGGAGTCTGTGGACGCGCTTTTAGATAACGGCAGGCACGGTAAGCCGGTAAACGGGGCGAATAACCGGCCGCTGAAGTCCTTATCCGATATGCTTAAGGGTAAGCAGGGGCGTTTCCGCCAGAATCTTTTAGGTAAGCGCGTGGATTATTCCGGCCGTTCGGTAATCGTGGTCGGCCCGGAATTAAAATTGCATGAATGCGGCCTGCCTAAGCAGATGGCCCTGGAATTATTCGAGCCGTTCATTATCAAGAAATTAAGGGAGAGGGGCTTTGTGCACACAATCAAAGGCGCCCGCAGGATGGTGGAGCGTGGAAAGATCGAAGTCTGGGATATCTTGGACGAAGTAATCAAGGATCATCCCGTGCTCTTAAACCGCGCCCCCACGCTGCATCGCTTGGGTATCCAGGCTTTTCAGCCGCGCCTCATTGAAGGCAAGTCTATCAAGATCCATCCTTTGGTCTGTACCGCTTTTAACGCTGACTTTGACGGAGACCAGATGGCGGTGCACGTGCCGTTATCTTTAGAATCGCAATTAGAGGCCAAGATCCTGATGCTTTCTATCAACAATATCTTTTCTTCCGCCGACGGCCGTCCTATAGTTACGCCTACCCAGGACATCATCCTGGGGATCTCATATATGAGCAAGGAGAAGCCGGGTTCTCCGGGAGAAGATAATACCTTTTTCGGAGCCGATGAGGTATTGATGGCCTATGATGACGGGGCGGTAACCTTACATACCCGTATAAAGTTAAGAATAGATTTAGTTTTTGATCTGGATGAAACCAAGGTCATACCGGGCAAACAGATCATTACCACTACCGTAGGCAGGGTGATCTTTAATCAGGTATTACCGGCGGGATTTGGTTTCGTGAACAAAGAATTAAATAAAACTAAAGTCGGCTTAGTAGTCACCGAATGTTATAAGAGGTTTGGCCATAGCGCCACGGTTAAATTGCTGGATGATGTCAAAGCCTTAGGTTTTGAGATGGCGACAAAGGGCGGCATATCTATCGGCATAGACGATCTACAGGTACCCAAAGAAAAGAAAGAAATCCTGGTCGGAGCCAGGAAAGAAGTAGCGGAAGTGGAAGACCAGTATCGCAAGGGTATTATTACTGACAGTGAACGTAAATCCAAGATCATTGATATCTGGACGCATACCACAGACAAGGTCTCGGATATGCTTTTTAAAGGGATGGAGCAATTTAATCCTATCTTTATGATGGCTGATTCGGGCGCCAGGGGTTCCCGTCTGCAGGTCAGGCAGCTAGCCGGCATGCGCGGGTTAATGGCTAAGCCTTCAGGCGAAATTATAGAGAGCCCCATCACCGCTAATTTTCGGGAGGGATTAAACGTCTTGGAGTATTTCATCTCTACCCACGGCGCGCGCAAGGGCTTGGCGGATACGGCATTAAAGACCGCCGACGCCGGTTACCTGACCCGCCGCCTAGTAGATGTGGCGCAGGAAGTGATCGTCAGCATTATAGATTGTGAAACGCTTAACGGTATTACTGTCTCGGCAATTATTGAAGGCGATGAAGTAGTGGTCAGCCTCAAGGACCGTATAGTAGGCAGGACGGCGCTGGATAATATCGTGGATATTATTACCGACGAAGTTATTGTTGAGGCCGGCAGCGAGATTGACGAACAGAAGGCGGATATGATTGAGAAGTTAGGCATTGAAAAGATCCGTATCCGCAGTGTGCTTACCTGTGAAGCCGGTAAGGGGGTCTGTACCAAGTGCTACGGCAGGAATTTAGGCACGGGTAGAATGATAGAGCTGGGAGAAGCGGTAGGCGTGATTGCCGCCCAGAGTATCGGTGAGCCGGGCACACAGCTGACCATGAGGACTTTTCATATCGGCGGTACCGCTTCCAGGATCGTAGAGCAGTCATTTATCAAATCCAAGAATAAAGGTACTGTTAAATACCATAGCATCCGCGTCACCGCCAAGAATAAGGAGTTCGTTGTTTTAAATCGCAACGGCTCCATAAGTGTTAACGATAAGCAGGGGCGCGAGTTGGAACGCTATACGGTGCCGCAGGGCGCTTTCATCAGTATAGCCGATGGCCAGGAAATAACGCAGGGAATAGTCTTCGTGCGCTGGGATCCGTATACCTTACCTATCCTCACCGAAGTAGGCGGCCAGGTTAAATATGAAGACCTGCGTGAAGATTTGACTATTCGCGAAGAGTTAAATCCGGTCACCAAACTTACGGAGAGGGTGGTAGTAGAGCATAAACAGGAATACCATCCCCAGATCGTTATCCTGGATGAGAGTAAGGAAGTCCTGGGGATTTATCCCATTCCTATCGGGGCGCATATATTGGTTAAAGACGGCCAGAAGATACCCGCAGGAGACCTTCTGGCTAAGATTCCCCGTTTGGTAGTCAAGACCAGGGATATTACCGGAGGCCTTCCGCGCGTGGCCGAATTATTCGAGGCCAGGCGGCCGAAAGACCCGGCAGTAATCAGCGAGATCGACGGTTTTGTGGAGTTTGGCGAGACTAAAAAAGGCCAGCGCGTCATTATTATAAAATCCCCCACCGGCATGCAGGGAGAATATGTTATCCCTCATGGTAAACACCCTAATGTTTATAAGGGCGATAAGGTGGCTGCCGGGCAACAGTTAACCGACGGGCCGGTAGTTTTACAGGATATCCTGCGGGTCTGCGGAGACAAGGTATTGCAGGAATACCTGGTGAATGAAGTACAGGAAGTTTATCGCCTGCAGGGCGTGCACATAAACGACAAGCATATTGAGTTGATCATCAGGCAGATGCTGAAGAAGGTCAGGATTGAGGACCCGGGTGATACGGAATTTCTGGTGACCCAACAGGTAGATAAGCTGGTATTCCAGAAAGAGAATTCACGCGTGCTCAAGAAGGGCGAAAAACCCGCGCAGGCAACTCCGCTGTTATTGGGTATAACCAAGGCCTCTTTGAGCACGGAGAGCTTTATCTCCGCGGCCAGTTTCCAGGAAACCACCCGCGTGCTTACGGAAGCGGCTACCTCCGGAAGGCGCGATGACCTGTTCGGATTAAAAGAGAACGTTATTGTCGGGCATCTGATTCCCGCCGGGACAGGTTTCAGGCAGCATCAGAATATCACCGTGACAAAAATAGCAGAGGAGAAAAAAGAATAAAATATGCCTACCATTACCCAGCTGATCAGATCAGGCAGGATTTCCAAAACCAAGAAGTCAAAGTCGCCGGCTTTAAAAGGATGCCCCCAGAGAAGGGGAGTCTGTCTTCAGGTACGCACGATGACGCCGAAGAAACCGAATTCAGCCTTAAGAAAGATCGCCAGGGTGAGGCTTACTACCGGCATAGAAGTCACTTCTTATATCCCTGGAGAAGGGCATAATTTACAGGAACATTCCATAGTTTTAGTCAGGGGCGGACGCGTAAAAGACCTGCCGGGAGTAAGGTATCATATCGTCAGGGGTACGCTGGATACCGCCGGGGTTAATCAGCGCAAGAAATCGCGCTCTAAATATGGAGCCAAGAGGCCTAAATAACGCGGGCTTTTTAAATTGCGCAATCAGGAGCGATAAGAAAGAATGAGAAGGATAAGAAGAAAAAAGGCAAAAGAAACTCCAGCGGATCCGATATACAACAGTCCGGTAGTGGGGAAGTTTATCAATATGGTGATGAATGAAGGCAAGAAGGCCACCGCTGAAAAAATAGTTTACGGGGCCTTAGAGATAGTCAAAAAACAGACCAATGAGCCCGATGCTTTAAAGGTCTTCTACAAAGCTATAGATAACGCCCGGCCGAGGCTGGAAGTAAAGCCCAGGCGCGTGGGCGGGGCTACATACCAGGTGCCGATAGAAGTACGCCAGGAGCGCGGGACATCTATCGCGCTGCGTTGGATAAGGGATTTTGCCAGGATCAAAAAAGGCAAGCCCATGGATAGCAAACTGGCGGATGAGATCATCGCCGCTTATAAAGCAGAGGGTTCCGCGATAAAGAAAAGAGACGACACACATAAGATGGCCGAGGCTAATAAGGCCTTTGCGCATTTCCGTTGGTAAAATAAACGCATCCCTTGCCTAAGCACGGCAAAAGCTTCAGAAACAAGATTAAAGAAACTTTTGCCGCAGGCTTCGGGATTAATTCGCACAATAACTTACTCACACTTCGTGTTCGTAAGTTATGTGCTCATTTATGCGAAAAGTACCGTTAGACAAAATCAGGAATATCGGGGTAATCGCCCATATAGACGCCGGAAAGACCACGACTTCCGAGCGCATCCTTTATTATACGGGAAAGACTTACAAGATCGGCACCGTAGATGAAGGTACGGCAGTAATGGACTGGATGGTCCAGGAGCAGGAGAGGGGTATTACTATTACCGCTGCCTGCACTACAAGCATTTGGCGCGATACTCATATTAATATCATTGATACCCCGGGACACGTAGATTTTACCGTCGAGGTAGAGAGGTCGTTGAAGGTCTTGGATGGGGCGGTAGTAGTCTTCTGCGGGGTAGGCGGGGTAGAACCGCAGTCAGAGACAGTCTGGAGGCAGGCGGACCGTTATAATGTTCCGCGTATTGCCTTTGTGAATAAATTAGACCGGGTAGGCGCGAATTTTCTGGATACCCTGGACCAGATGCATAAAAGATTAGGCGCCAACGCCGCGGCAATCCAGATGCCGTATTTTACCGCGGAAGGGTTTATCGGGATCATTGATATCCTGGATAAGAAATTAATCACCTATAGTGAAGATGCCAGCCTGGAGCCGAAAGTCCAGGAGGTCCCCCAGGACCAGATGCCGGAGGTAAATAAATATAGGGATATGCTTTTGGAAAAATTAGCGGAAGCCGACGACTTGGCAATGGACAAATTCGTGCACAACCAGCCGTTAAGCACAGATGAAATGAAGGCGGCTATTCGCCGCGCCTGTGTTAAAAATAAGTTCGTGCCTGTGCTTTGCGGTTCATCTTTAAAGAATAAAGGTATACAACTATTATTGGACGCGGTCTGCGATTATCTTCCTTCTCCCCAGGATCTGCCTCCGATCAAAGGCATAAATCCTGAAACAGAGGAATATGAAGAGATCGCCGGCTCCGATAAGGCGCCTTTTTGCGGGTTATGCTTTAAGATCATGACCGACCCTTACGTCGGTAAGATTCATTATGTGCGGGTTTATTCCGGAACTTTAAAATCTGGGACGGAAGTCTATAATGCCTCACGCAAGACCAGGGAGAAAGTGGCTAAGCTTGTACGTATGCACGCCAACCGTCAAGAGATCATTGATTTTATCCATACCGGGGATATAGCCGCGGTAGTTGGGTTGAAGTCTACCAAGACCGGCGATACCCTCTGCACGGAAAATAACCCTATTTTAATTGAGGCGATGCGTTTCCCCGAACCGGTCATACAGCAGGCTATTGAACCAAAAACAAAATTTGACCAGGAGAAACTGGGGATGGCCCTGCATAAATTGACCGAAGAAGACCCGTCATTTCGAGTGCATTATAATAACGAAACCGGAGAGACAATCATTTCCGGGATGGGGCAGTTGCATCTTGAGATTATTATTGACCGGATGATGCGCGAGTTTAATGTGGAGGCCCAAGTTGGCATGCCGCAGGTAGCATATAGGGAAACACTCACCAAGAAAGTTGACGCCGTTGGAAAATTCATCCAGCAGTCAGGCGGGCACGGCCAATACGGCCACGTAGTCATTGAAGCGGAGCCCCAGGAAATGCCGGGTAAAGGTATTGAATTTATAGACAAGATCAAGAGCGGGTCTATCCCCCGCGAGTTTATTCCTTCGGTAAGAGAAGGTATCCTGGGTGCCGCGCGCAGCGGCGTATTGTCAGGCTATCCGGTTACGGATATCAAGGTTACTCTGGTGGATGGTTCTTTTCACGAGGTAGATTCTTCAGAGATGGCTTTTAAGATGGCCGCGTCCATAGCGTTGAATGACGCTTTAAGAAAAGGCGACTGTATTCTGCTTGAGCCGATCATGGATATAGAAGTAGTGATGCCCGAGGAGCACATGGGCGCTGTGATCGGTGATTTAAATTCCCGGCGGGCAAAGATTGTATCGCTGAACACCAAAGCAAACATCAGGTCCATCAGGGCTTATGTTCCTCTATCGGAAGTGTTTAATTATGCCAACTCAATAAGATCATTGACACAAGGCCGTGCATCCTATACAATGGAGCCTTCGTTTTACTCCGAAGTGCCTTCACATATAGCAGACAAAATAATTGCCGGTTTTAATAGCGCAGGAGCTACTAGAAAAAGTTTCTAAAATATAAAACAGGAGGTATGTTAAAATGGCTAAAGAAAAATTTGTCAGGTCTAAACCGCACGTAAATATCGGGACGATCGGGCACATTGACCACGGAAAGACTAGTTTGACCTCCGCGATCACCCTGGTATTGTCAAAATTAGGAAGAGCGACGTTTAAGGAATATGCCGACATCGCAAAGGGCGGGGCGGTCAGGGATGAAACAAAGATCCTGACTATTTCAGTGGCGCACGTTGAATACGAAAGCGACACCCGTCATTACGCGCACATCGACTGCCCGGGACACGCTGACTATATCAAGAACATGATCACCGGTGCCGCCCAGATGGATGGGGCAATACTGGTAGTTTCCGCCGCGGACGGCCCAATGCCTCAGACCAGAGAGCATATCCTTCTGGCCAGACAGGTCAACGTTCCGGCAATGGTAGTGTTCTTAAACAAAATAGATACGGTAGAAGATAAAGAATTAATTGACCTGGTAGAGATGGAAGTCAGGGAGCTGCTGACTAAATACGGTTATCCCGGAGACAAGATTCCTGTGATCAGGGGTAGCGCGCAGAAAGCCATACTGGCAGGCGGGGATCCCAATAGCCCGGATTGTAAGCCTATACTTGACCTGGTCAAGGCCTGCGATGAGGCTATCCCCATTCCTGTAAGGGATATGGATAAGCCGTTACTGATGGCCGTAGAAGACGTATTCAGCATTGAAGGTAGAGGTACCGTCGGCACAGGCAGGATAGAAAGAGGTAAGGTCAAGATCAACGAGGAAGTCGAACTCGTGGGTTTAAGGCCGGAAGTAAAGAAGACGGTTGTCACCGGAATAGAAATGTTCAGGAAGCTATTAGACGAAGGACAGGCGGGAGACAACGTAGGCCTGTTGTTAAGAGGCGTGGATAAGAATGATATTGAACGCGGGATGGTCATTGCCGCTCCGAAATCAATCACGCCCCATACCAAGTTTAAGGCTCAGGTATATATCCTGAACAAGGAAGAAGGCGGAAGGCATACGCCTTTCTTTAAGGGTTATCGTCCGCAGTTCTATTTCAGGACTACTGATGTTACCGGCTCGGTGACATTACCGGCCGGCGCGGAGATGGTTATGCCCGGTGATAACGTTGGTTTAGACGTAGAGTTAATTACGCCTATCGCCATGGAGAAGGAATCGCGTTTTGCCATCCGTGAGGGAGGGCATACGGTAGGCGCTGGAGTAGTCACAGAAGTGATTGCTTAAAACGAGTTTAACGAACTGAGCGAAGATGCAAAAAATAAGAATAAAACTTAAGGCATACGACCATCGCCTGCTGGATCAGGCAGTGATAGAGATCGTGGATACAGTCAAGCGCACCGGCGCCAATATATGCGGGCCGGTGCCGTTGCCGACCAAGCGGGAGATTTATACGGTCCTACGTTCGCCGGTAGTAGATAAGAAGTCGCGCGAGCAATTCATGCTGGCTACTCATAAGCGCCTTATTGATATTTATGAGCCAACGGCAAAAACGGTGGATGCCTTAAGAAAACTTAATCTGCCCGCAGGGGTAGACGTGGAGATAAAATAACGAAGATGGCAGGGTTATTGGGTAAAAAATTAGGAATGACCCAGATTTTCGCCAGTGACGGAATATTGGTTAACGTTACAGCGATAGAGGCGGGCCCTTGTCCCGTGCTGGGGATTAAGGAGAAAAGCATCCAGGTGGGTTTTGCTTTAGCTAAAGAGAAGAGTCTGAAGAAACCCCTGGCCGGGTTCTTTAAGAAGATCAATATTTCACCCCGTACTTTCATCAGGGAACTATTTAAAGACCCTAATAAGGAGTATAAAGTAGGCGAGGAATTGAAAGTAGACCTATTTAATACCGGGGATTTTGTGGATGTCACCGGGGTCTCCAAGGGCAAAGGATTCCAGGGTGGTATGAAGCGTTGGAATTGGCACGGCGGGCCCCAGACACACGGCTCAACCTCCCATCGCAGGATCGGCTCTATTGGTTCCACCACCAGCCCCGGCAGGGTCTTTAAAGGGCATCACCTTCCCGGGCATATGGGCGCCCAGCAGGTTACCGTGCAGAATCTTAAGGTAGTGAAAGTAGATTTGGAAAATAACATCTTATTGGTAGAGGGCGCTGTCCCGGGGAATAAGAATAGTTATCTTATCGTCAGGACCGCCAAAAAGAAGAAAGCGGCGAAAGTATCCGCCGCGCCAAAAGAGCAAAAAGCAGCGCCTAAGGCCGCGGTCAGGGCCAAAAAATAGACATGGAAGCGATTACCTTACCTATATATAACAGCGAAGGCAAAGAGATAGACACGATCAAGCTTAATACTTCCGTCTTTGACGGCAAGGTGAATACCGCCGCGATATACCAGGCGGTAAGCGTATTCCGCGCCAACCAGAGGAAGGGCCTGGCCGCTACCAAGACCCGCGGGGAGGTTTCCGGAGGCGGGAAGAAACCTTGGAGGCAGAAAGGGACAGGGCGCGCCAGGGTCGGTTCTTCGCGTAATCCCTTATGGCGCCATGGCGGCGTGGTATTTGGGCCGCATCCCAGGGATTTCTCTTACACCCTGCCGGAAAAAATAAAATCGCTGGCTTTAAAATCATGCCTTAACGCCAAGGTGGGCGTGAATAACTTGGTTATTTTAGACGAAATAAAACTTCAGAGCCCCAAGACAAAAGAAGCGCAGAAGATATTTTCTTTACTCAAGGCGTTCCCTGATAAAGGTAAAAAGACCAGCATACTGTTTTTAGCGAATAAGCCGGATAAGAATTTAAAGCTGGCCGTGCGTAATATCGCCGGCGTTGATCTGAATCAGGCCAGGGATACGCACGCCTATGAAGTCCTGGCGCACCGCAAGGTGGTAATTACCAAGGCCGGTTTAAACGACTTAGTGGAGCGGTTAAAGAAATGAGTATTAATTTTAATATTATTAAAGCTTTAATACGTACTGAAAAAGCAAGCATATACGAACCGAAAGGTAAATACCTTTTTCTGGTGCATAACTCCGCTAATAAGATCCAGATCAAACAGGCGGTAGAATACAGGTATAAGGTAAAGGTCCGGGATGTGAATACCTTCGTTTCGGGCGGCAAATTAAAGAGGGTCAGGCATCAATTAGGCAAGACCCCGGATACCAAGAAAGCGATAGTTACTTTAAAAGAAGGCCAGAAGATAACCGAGGCTACGCCATAATATGGGAATAAGAAACTTTAGGCCGACAACACCTTCAAGGCGCGGGATGAGCGGCGCGGATTTCGCGGAACTTACTAAACATAAGGAGCCGGAGAAATCCTTGCTTCTTCCGCTCAAAAAAACCGGCGGCAGGAATGTGCACGGCCGTATTACGACCCGCCATATCGGCGGCGGTCATAAACAGATGTTGCGCATTGTTGATTTTAAGCGGGATATCTATGATGTGCCTGCCAAGGTCTTAAGCATTGAATATGACCCGAACCGTTCGGCAAGGCTGGCTTTAATAGAATATCCTGATAAACAGAAAAAGTATATCCTGGCCCCGGCGGAATTAAAAGTGGGGGATTCGATTATATCCTCCAATCAGAAGGACGCGGAGATCAAGACCGGAAATTGCCTATTGTTAAGGTTTATACCTTCCGGGACCCTGATACATAATCTGGAAATGAATAAAGGCCAGGGCGGACAGATCGTCAGGAGTGCCGGATCAAGCGCGCAGATCATGGCCAAAGAGAATGATTTTGCCCATATCAGGATGCCTTCAGGGGAAGTCAGAAAGATAAGCCTGGATTGCCACGCCACCATCGGTCAGATGGGTAATATTGAACACGAGGCTATTTCTATAGGTAAGGCAGGAAGAAAGCGTTGGATGGGCATAAGGCCGACAGTGCGCGGCCTGGCGATGAACCCGGTGGACCATCCGCACGGAGGCGGCGAAGGGAAATCCGGACAGGGTAATCCTCACCCGGTAACTCCCTGGGGAAAACCCACTAAAGGTTACAGGACCAGGAAAGATAAAAGATATTCTAACCCATTTATTGTAAAGAGAAGGACATAAAGATGCCGCGTTCACTTAAAAAAGGCCCGTTTGTTGAAGAGAAATTATTAAAAAAAGCGGAGAGGGCCCGCAAGGCCGGGATACGCCAGGCGATAAAGACCTGGTCGCGCCGCTCCACCATCATCCCGGATTTTGTAGGTTTGACTTTCGCGGTCTATGATGGAAGGAAGCATATCCCGGTATATGTTACCGAGAATATGGTCGGGCATAAATTAGGGGAGTTTTCCCCTTCCAGGATCTTCAGGAAACATGGCGGCGTCAAGGCCAAGAAATCCGTGGAGCTAACCTAAAATGATCGCTAAGGCAGAAGGAAAATTCTTACGCATATCACCCTCTAAGGCTGGACAAGTTATTACGCTCTTGAGAAGAAAGAGTGTAGTGGAGGCACAGAGTATATTGCGTTTTTTAAATAAGCGCGCCAAAGAATATGTTTCCAAGATATTGAAATCCGCGGTCGCTAATGCCAAGGTCAAGGGTTTTAGTGAAAACCAGCTTTATATTTCTAAGATAGTCGCTAATCCCGGCCCGACCTGGAAAAGGTTTAAGGCGGCCGCTTTTGGCAGGGCTTCGCCAATTGAAAAAAGGACTTCGCATATCAGGATAGAGTTAGACATGGAAACAAAAGGCCCAGAACAGAAGGCGGAAAGCAAAAAAAAGCAAAAAGTAAAGGCGGGCATAAAGGAGCTAAAATAAATGGGACAAAAGGTTCATCCGTTCATATTAAGGGTCGGGTTTTTAAGGACCTGGCACAGCCGCTGGTTTGCCAAGACTAAGGAATTCCCTCTTTATATCAAGCAGGATTACCAGATAAGAAAATTCATCCGGGAAAAATTCAAGCAGGCGGCCGTTTCTCAGATCATTATTGAAAGATTGGCGCAGCGGCTTAAGATACGCATACTTACCGCCCGGCCAGGGATCATTATCGGCCGTCACGGCGCCGATATTGAGCAATTACGCCAGCATTTGAATGATTTGGTCAAGAGTGAAGTATCCATTGATATAGAAGAAGTTAAGGCCCCGAATTTAGACGCGCAATTAGTGGGGCAGAATATAGCGTTGCAGATAGAAAGAAGAGTGGCTTTTCGCAGGGCGGTAAAACGCGCCATGGAACAATCAATGAACTCGGGAGCAAAAGGGATAAGGGTATGTTGCGCCGGCAGGCTTAATGGCGCCGAACTTGCCCGTACTGAGACTTATAAGCAGGGTAAGGTGCCATTGCAGACTCTGCGCGCGGATATAGATTATGGCCTGGCCGAAGCCCTGACTACATATGGGCTTGTCGGAATAAAAGTCTGGATTTATAAAGGAGATATTTTGACTGCTAAGGGCTCCAGGGCAGCGAAGCTTGAGGCCCCGCAGCAGAAGGCATCCGTTGAACAAGTCGCCTCTAGGCCGGGAAAACAATAAAAGGGAAAAAATATGGCTTTAATGCCTAAGAGAGTAAAGTACCGCAAATTACAAAAAGGGACCCGTAGAGGCATAGCTACTACCGGTTTTGAGCTTGCCTTTGGCGAATTTGGTTTAAAGGCTATGGAGAACGGGTGGATCAAGAATACGCAAATTGAAGCGGTGCGGGTTATCTTGGCCAGGCAGTTGCATAAAGGCGGAAAGCTCTGGATCAGGATTTTTCCGGATAAATCCATAACCAAGAAACAGGCAGAAGTGCGTATGGGTAAAGGCAAGGGCGACTTAAGCCATTGGGTGGCGGTAGTAAAAAGAGGAAAGATCCTTTTTGAATTAGGCGGCATACCCGAAGAATACGCGTTACAATGTTTCAGGCTGGTGGCTTATAAGCTGCCGATGAAGGCAAAGTTTGTCTCGCGCCTGCATAAGAAGTAAGAGGAGATATTTAAAGTGAAGACAAAAGATTTAGAAGGCCTTTCCAAGGAAGAGCTCTCGCAGAAGGAAGGGGCATTGAAGGAAGAGCTATTCAAGTTGAATACGCAGCGTTATACCGGCGCGGTTGAGAAGCCGCATATGTTTTCTCTCTTAAAGAAGGATATCGCGCGTATCCGTACTATTATGAACGCCAAGAGAAAATCTAGTCTGCAGGCTTGAAAAGGAGTAAAAAGGAATGGGTAAGAGGAAGACATTTATAGGCACCGTAGTGAGCGATAAGATGCAGAAGACCCGCGTGGTAAGCATTTTGCGCCTGGCCAAGCATCCTAAATACGGCAGGGTTTTAAAAAAATACAATAAATTTAAGGCGCACGACGAGAAGAATGCCACGCATATCGGGGATACCGTGCAGATCATTGAGACCCGGCCTTTATCCAAGGATAAGTATTTCCGGATCGCTAAAGTCATAAAAAGTGCTCAGGTGCTCAAGGTGCAGTTGAAAGAGGAAGTAGTATGATTCAATTACGCAGTATTTTAGATGTGGCGGATAATACAGGGGCAAAAAGAGTCGCCATGATCGGTGTCCTGGGCAAGAAGAACGCCATGATCGCCAATATCGGCGATATCATTAATGTCAATGTAAAAGAATCTTCTCCGGATGCCGTAGTGAAAAAGGGAGAGGTCGGCAAGGCGGTTGTAGTAAGGACCAGGGCCGCCATCAGAAGGAGCGATGGTTCGCTTTTGCGTTTTGACCGCAACGCCGTAGTGTTCATAGACCCTCAACTTAATCCGCGGGGCACGCGTGTCTTTGGGCCCGTAGCCAGGGAATTGAGAGAGATGAATTTTACCAAGATCATCTCCCTGGCCCCGGAAGTAATATAGGAATTTAAAAATGCAAAAGATAAAAAAAGGCGACCAGATAGAAGTTGTGAAAGGCAGGGATAGCGGTAAAAAAGGCAAGGTCATGATAGTCATTCCTGATAAAAAGCGCGCTATCGTGGAAGGCATAAATATGGTAAAAAAGCATTCCCGCCGTACCCGCCAGGATCAGCAGGGAGGCATTATTTCCATTGAGGCCCCCATAAGCTTATCCAACTTGAGCCTATTATGCAAGAATTGTAACCGTCCGGTGCGCACAGGCTTTTTACTGCTTAAAGACGGGACTAAATCCAGGATCTGCAAGGTTTGTAAACAAGCAATATAAGTGAGGCAATATGGTACCCAGATTATCAGAAAAATATAAAAACGAGATCGTTCCTGCGATGATGCAGGCTTTTAACCTGAAAAATAAGCATGCTGTCCCGCGCATCAAGAAGATAGTGGTGAACATGGGGGTCGGAGAAGCAATCCTGGATATTAAGAACCTGGATAAATCCGCCGAAGAGCTGGGGTTGATCACCGGGCAGAAGCCGGTGATACGCCGGGCAAAGAAGGCCATCTCTAATTTTAAGATCAGAGAGAACCTTCCGATAGGCTGCAAGGTTACCCTCAGGAGTGCGATGATGTATGAATTTATGGACAGGCTTTTAAATGTTGCCTTGCCGCGTATCCGCGACTTCAGAGGAGTATCGGCGGATGCCTTTGATCAGCAAGGGAACTATTCGTTGGGTTTAAATGAGCAGGGGATATTCCCGGAATTAGAGATCGATCGGATAGGGCGGCCCCAGGGGATGGATATTACCTTTTGCATAAGCGGTTCTAAATCTAAAGAGCAGTCAAGGGAATTGCTGAAGTTATTCGGTATGCCTTTTAAAACCAAGGAACAATAAATAATATGGCGAAAAATTCACAGTTAGCAAGATGGAAGAGGCCGAAATTCTCCACGCGTAAATATAACCGTTGTAGTATTTGCGGCAGGAGCGGCGGATATTTACGTAGATTCCAGCTTTGCCGTCTATGTTTTAGGGAACTGGTCTGGCAGGGGTTGATACCCGGGGTCAAGAAGGCCAGCTGGTAAAAAAGTAGGAAAGTAAGAAAGCATACTAGTGAGGAGATATTTAAATTATGTCCAGGACTGATTTAATCGCGGATAATTTTACCATGATGCGCAATGCCATCATGGCACACAAAGAGAATGTGGATGTTCCCGCTTCAGGGATTATGAGGTCTATTCTGGAGATCCTTAAGAATGAAGGCTATATTGAGGATTTTAAGTTTATTGAGGATAAAAAGCAGGGTTTAGTCAGGATTTATTTAAAGTATATAGCGAAAAAACCGGCGATCAGGAATATAAAAAGGATCTCTAAGCCGGGGCTGCGTGTCTATGCCACGTGCAAGGAAGTTATTCCGATATTGAGAGGCAGGGGGGTAGCGATTATCTCTACATCTGCCGGGGTAATGACGGATAAACAAGCCAGGGAGCTGGGTATCGGCGGAGAAGTTATCGCCAATATTTGGTAAGGGAGATAAGAGGGCTCGTTCAATGTCAAGAATAGGAAAAAAACCATTAGATATACCTAAAGACGTCTTGATAGAAGTAAAAGATAATTCTGTCTACGTAGAAGGGCCAAAGGGAAAATTGACCCAGTCTTTTTCTCCCAGGATCAGCGTTGAGGTAAAAGACGCAAAGGTCACGGTAAAAAGACTACAGGATACAAAGCAGGATAGGGCGTTTCATGGGCTTTACCGGTCTCTTATATCAAATATGATAAAAGGGGTCACCCAGGGTTATACTAAGGAATTAGAAATAATAGGCGTAGGTTTTAAGGCCCAGATGCAGGGTAATAATCTGAATTTGCAATTAGGTTTCTCGCATCCGGTGAATATCCCGTCACCTGAAGGTATTAAGATAGAGACACCTAAACTCACCCAGATCGTAATCAGGGGCATAGACAAGGAGAGGGTGGGTAGGCTTGCTACTGAGATCCGCGCCATATGCCCGCCTGAGCCATATAAGGGCAAGGGTATACGCTTCGCGGGAGAATATATAAAGAAGAAGGTCGGTAAGGCCCAGGCCACCACAAAATAGTCCATAGTCAATAGTCCATAGACTATAGACCAGGAAAAAACTATGAATAAGAAAGAACAATTAAGGTTAAAGAGGCGTAGAAGCACGAGATTAAGGATGCAGGGCAATGCTCAAAAGCCGCGCCTGGTCGTGCATAGAAGCCTGAAACACTTTTCCGCCCAGGTCATAGATGACGCCGCGGGCCAAATCCTTCTTTCTCTCTCTTCGTTGAGCAAGGAGATCAGGCAAAAGCTGCCCGGAGGCGGCAACGTCAAGGCGGCAGAACTTTTTGGCCAGGAATTCGCCAAGAGAGCCAAAGAAAAAGGCATTAGTAAAGTTATTTTTGACCGCGCGGGTTATTTATATCACGGCAGGATAAAAGCCTTTGCCGATGCCGCCAGAAAAGGAGGGCTGGTCTTTTAGATTATGCGCCCATTAAATATTGCACAACAATCGGATTTAATAGAGAAGATTATTACCATTAACCGCGTAACAAAAGTAACCAAGGGAGGCAAGAAATTGCATTTCAGCGCCTTGGTTGTGGTGGGGGATACTAAGGGGCGCGTGGGTTTTGCCCAGGAGAAGGCAAATGAAGTGGCTGATGCTATTCGTAAGGCGTTGGCCAAGGCAAAGAAGAGCCTTTTTAATGTTACCCTGGAAGGTTCCACTATCCCTCATGAAATAATTGGTTCATACGGGGCGGCGCGCGTGCTGCTTAAGCCGGCTTCTGAAGGAACGGGTGTAATCGCTGCCGGGCCGGTAAGGGCTATCTGCGAGGCCTGCGGCATAAAAGATATCCTGACTAAATGCCTGAGATCTAATAATCCGGTAAATGTTATCAAAGCCACAGTTGAAGGTCTACAGAACTTAAAGGCGTAATTCATGGAAAAGAAAGAATTAAAGAACAAGAAAATAATCCGGCCGGTTAAGGCTGCCGCTAAAAAACCGGCAAAAAAGGTTTTGCTGGAAGAGACGGTAGCTTTGTATAAGTTATCCGTGCCTCGGGGCGCGCATAAAAAGAAGAAGCTGCTTGGCCGGGGTCCTGGTTCCGGCCATGGTAAAACTTCCACCCGTGGAAGTAAAGGACAGACCTCCCGTGCCGGCAGACATTTTTACTTAGGGTTTGAAGGCGGCCAGTCTCCTTTGATCCGCAGGATGCCCAAGAGGGGCTTTACCAGTAAATTCAGGACGTCCTATCAGATAGTTAATTTAAGAGATTTAAGCAGGGTAAAAGAAACAACCATTACCCTGGATGTACTCAAGACAAGCGGTTTAATCAAAGATAAGAGTAAATTGGTGAAGATCCTTGGCGATGGCCAACTGAAGAACCCCATAAACATTACGGCCCACGCTTTCTCTAAAAAGGCAATGGAGAATATCCAGAGCGCCGGAGGCAAGGCAGAGATCATCAATGTTTAGCGCCCTCCTGAACGCATTCAGGATACCCGATTTAAAAAAAAGGCTTATAGTTACCGCCTTCTTAATCTTTATTTACCGCGTCGGCTGCTATATCCCGACCCCTGGCATTGACGGAACGGCGTTGGCTGAGTTTTTTAACCGGATAGCCAAGACGCAAGGGGGAACGCTCTTTGGCATTATCAATATGTTCTCCGGCGGCGCGATGGAGAGGTTGACGATTTTCGCGCTGGGGATAATGCCTTATATTTCAGCTTCTATTATTTTACAACTTCTGACTGCCGTTATCCCGGCCCTGGAGAAGATCGCTAAAGAGGGCAGGACAGGGCACGAAAAGATAAATCAGTATACCCGTTACGGGACAGTCGTTCTTTCTATAGTGCAGTCTTTTTTCATCGCCCTGTGGCTGGAGAATCCGGCGCGTTTTGAGGGCCTCAAGATAGTTCTGCATCCGGGATTAGGTTTTCGGCTACTTACCGTTTTGACGCTTACCACCGGCACCATATTTATCATGTGGCTGGGCGAACAGATACAGGAGAGGGGAATAGGTAACGGTATATCGCTGGTTATCACCGCAGGCATTATCTCCAGGATCCCGGCGGCAGGACATCAGCTATTCGTCCTCATGTCACCATTTAATTCCGCTCGCCGGCAGATACAGCCGTTCACTTTATTGATCATGGCCTTCTTCCTGGTGGCGGTAGTATTCTCCGTGATCATGATCACGCAGGGCCAGAGAAAGATCCCGGTGCAATACGCCCGCAGGATAGTCGGCAGAAAGATCTATGGCGGACAGTCTACTTATATCCCCCTTAAAGTAGATACCTCCGGGGTCATCGCGATTATCTTTGCCCAGTCATTGATTCTTTTTCCGGCTACATTAGCTTCATTTATTCCGAATCCCGCGTTCCAGAATCTGGCGCAGAGTTTTATCCGCGGGCACCTGCTTTATACGGTGATGTACGCGTTGTTGATAATCTTCTTCTGCTATTTTTACACGGCGATTGTTTTTAATCCTACCGAGCTGGCAGAGAATATGAAGAAATTCGGCGGTTTTATTCCGGGGATCCGCCCCGGGATTTCTACCGCGGAGTTTTTAGATTTTGTAATGACCCGGATCACACTGGCGGGGGCCATATTTATCGCTGTTATCGCCATATTTCCGGATTTTATTATGGCCTGGCTGAAGATCCCGTACCTGGTGGCCTCGTTTTTCGGCGGGACCGGCATCCTGATCACCGTCGGAGTAATGCTGGATACCTTAAAACAGATCGAATCGCATCTATTGACCCATCATTACGAAGGCTTTATCAAGGCGGGGGCGATCAAGGGGAGAAGGTAATGAACATCGTTTTATTAGGGCCTCCGGGAGCGGGTAAAGGCACGCAGGCAAAAAGATTAGCGGAAAAATTATCCCTGCCGCATATTTCCACCGGGGATATCCTGCGTCAGAACGCAAAAGAAGGCACGCAGTTAGGCAAAGAAGCCAAGAGTTATATGGAGCGTGGGTTGCTGGTGCCTGACGAATTAATGTCGAAGATGCTCATTGACAGGTTTAGTAATCCCGACGTAAAAAAAGGTTTTATCCTGGACGGTTATCCCAGGAATATCAGCCAGGCCAAGGTGCTGGAGGGGTTGCTTAAGCAGTTGGGCCTGGATATAGACCTGGTGGTTTATCTTGATTCTGCCGAGGAGATAATAATACAACGCCTCAGCGGCCGGCTGGTATGCAGTAAGTGCGGGATGATCTTCCATATCAAGAATATGCCTCCGAAGCTAGATGGGATATGCGACAATTGCGGCGGTAAGCTTTATCAGCGCAGCGATGATAAGGAAGAAACAGTAAAGAAGAGGCTGCAGGTTTATCGCCAAGAAGCCTCCGCGCTGATCAAATATTATCAGGACCAAAAGAAGTTATCCCGTTTATCCGCCGACGAGGATAAGGACATAGTCCTGGATAATATCATAAAATTGGCCCAGGCCAAGGGATGATCCCCATAAAGTCCGAGAAAGACCTTCAGATGTTGCGCTCGGCAGGCAAGATTTTATCCGGCATAACAAAACAGGTGCTGGAGGCCGTCAAGCCGGGTATCTCTACTAAAGAGATAGATCATCTGGCGGAAGAGTTAGTATTAAAAGAGAATGCCCTGCCGGCTTTTAAGGGGTATAAGGGGTTTCCGGCGACCATATGCGCTTCCTTAAATGAAGAGATTGTGCACGGCATACCCGACCAAAGGAAGATGCGCGAGGGGGATATTTTAAGCCTGGATATAGGGATAAATTACCAGGGTTATTTCTCAGATACCGCGGCTACCATGATAATCGGAAGGGTGCCAGAGAAAGTAAAGAAATTAGTTGAAGTTACAAGGGGCGCGCTCTTTGAGGGCATAAATAAAGCCAAGGTAGGGAATCATTTATCAGATATCTCCTGGGCAGTCCAGAACTACGTGGAAGATAACGGATTCTCGGTGGTCAGGCAGTTCGTGGGGCACGGCATAGGTAACAATTTACACGAAGAGCCGGAGATCCCCAATTTTGGCAGGCCGGGAGTTGGGCCGGTATTAAAAGCGGGAATGGTCCTGGCTATTGAGCCGATGGTAAATATGGGCACTTGGGAAGCCATGATCCTTGATAACGGTTGGACTGCCGTAACCAAAGATGGCAGCCTTTCCGCGCATTTTGAACATACGGTAGCCATAACAGAGAAAGGACCGGAGGTCCTGACTATTTAAAATGGCAAAAGAAGAACTGATCGAGACCGAAGGGAAAATAGTTGAAGCGCTTCCTAACGCGATGTTTAGGGTAGAATTAGAAAATGGCCATCAGGTATTGGCGCATGTATCCGGGAAGATGCGTATGAATTTTATCCGCATACTTCCGGGAGATAAAGTAAAGTTGGAACTTTCACCATATGATTTGACTAGGGGAAGGATAACCTTTAGGGTAAGATAAGAAGAAAGCAGAAGGTGCGGGATGAAAGTAAAGGCCTCCGTAAAAAAAATTTGTGACAGGTGTAAGATTATTAAAAGAAGGGGTGTAGTCCGGGTGATCTGTACTACTCCCAAGCATAAACAGCGGCAGGGATAACAAAGGAGTGAAGTCGTGCCAAGGATATTAGGGGTAGATTTACCCAAGGAGAAAAGAATTGATATCGCGTTGACCTATTTGTATGGGGTGGGCAGGTTTTTATCCGTGAAGATGCTAAAAGACGCCCAGGTTGACCCTGCTAAGCGCGCCAAAGACCTGACGGAAGAAGAGGTTTCGCGTATCACCGCCAGCATTCAAAAGAGCGGCTATAAAATGGAAGGTGACCTGCGCAGGGAAATCTCCCAGAATATCAAGAGATTGATGGATATCGGTTCCTGGAGAGGGATGCGCCATAAAAGAGGCCTCCCTGTACGCGGACAGCGCACGCGCACCAATGCCAGGACGCGCAAAGGGCCGAAAAAAGGCGGTATGGCGATTATCGTAAAGGCTGAAACTAAGAAACCCGCAGCAGCACCCGCAGCTAAGGGAAAGTAGGAGGATAACCTTTAATGACGGTCAAAGAAAAAGCGAAGAAGAAGAAGATCGCCCGGGGCGTTACCGCGGGGATCGCGCATATACAAGCCAGTTTTAATAATACCATAATTACTATTACCGATAAACAGGGGAATGTTTTGGTTTGGTCGGCCCCGGGTATTGTCGGTTATAGCGGTTCAAAAAAATCCACGCCTTTTGCCGCCCAGATTGCCGCCGGCGACGCGGCCAAAAAGGCAAAAGACGTAGGGCTAAAAGAAGTGGAAGTACGCGTAAAGGGGCCGGGATTTGGCCGGGAATCCGCTATCCGGGCATTGCAGGCGGCAGGCCTGATCATAACTTCCATTAAAGACGTAACACCCATACCTCATAACGGTTGCCGTCCGAAGAAGAAAAGGAGAGTTTAATAGATGGCTAGATATACCGACGCAGTTTGCAGATTGTGCCGCAGGCAGGGAGAAAAATTATTTTTAAAAGGCGCCAAGTGTTCCACGGAAAAATGCCCCATTACCAGGCGCGCTTATGCCCCCGGGCAGCACGGCCAGACAAAAGCCAGGATCACTAAGCTTTCCAACTACGGTTTACAGTTAAGGGAAAAACAAAAGGTAAAAAGGATCTACGGAGTCCTGGAAAGGCAATTCAGGAAGTATTTTGATATGGCTTCCCAGACCAAAGGCGTAACCGGAAAGATCCTTTTACAGCTACTGGAAAGAAGGCTGGATAATGTAGTCTTTCGTATGGGTATGGCGAATTCCAGGTCCGGTTCCAGGCAAATCGTCCGCCATAACCAGATATTAGTGAATGATACGCGGGTGAACATACCGTCATATCTGGTAAAAAAAGATGACATTGTACAGGTCAAGGCCAAGGAAGGCGCAGTAAAAAGGATAAAAGAGAACATGGAAGTTTCCAAAGAGAGGACCGTTCCTTCCTGGCTTGAATTTACCGCCGATTCTTTAAGCGCCAAAGTATTACGGCTGCCCGAGAAAGAAGATATCCAGCAGATGATCCAGGAGCAGCTGATCGTAGAATTGTATTCTAAGTAAACTAATCTTAAGTTTTTTGAGTTAACTCGCATATATCTTACGAGGAGGAATGAATGGGTATAAAATGGAGAGATTTTCAACTGCCAAAGAGATTAGACTGCGATGAATCCAGTTACACTAACACTTATGGGAAATTCTCCGCGGCGCCTTTTGAAAGAGGATATGGGGTAACCCTGGGTAATTCTTTAAGGAGAGTCCTGCTTTCTTCTATTGAGGGAAGTGCCGTGACCTCAGTCAAGATCCATGGGGCATCTCACGAATTTTCAGTTATCCCCGGGGTATTAGAAGATGTTCCGGAGATAATTTTAAATATAAAAAGCCTGGTATTGAATTCCCATTCCAAGATACCTAAGACAATATACATAAAGAAAGATACTAAGGGTTCTATCAAGGCGAAGGATATAGAGGTTGATGAGACCATAGAGATAATCAATCCCGAATTACACATTGCCACCTTAACCAAGGATACCAAATTTCATGTTGAGATGGAAGTGTCCCGCGGCCGGGGCTATGTCCTGGCGGAACAGAACAAAAAAGAAGATAAGGTCATCGGCGTGATTCCGGTAGACTCGGTATTTTCGCCCGTAAGGAAAGTAAATTACTATGTGGAGAATACTCGTGTCGGCCAACGCACGGATTATGATAAGCTGATCCTGGAAGTCTTGACTAACGGAGCTATCAGCCCTAAGGACGCTCTTCTTTATGCCTCCAATATCCTGCAAAGGCACTTGGATATTTTTGTGAATTTCGGACAACTGCCTGAGGATATTGCCGAGGATGAGCCTGAGATGACCCGGGAAGAGATGGCCTTATACGAAAAGTTAAGGCTGCCTATTTCCGAGCTGGAATTATCGGTAAGAAGTTCCAACTGCCTTCGGGAAGCAAACATCAAGATCATCGCCGACCTGGTCAGAAAGAATGAAGACGAAATGCTGGGTTTCAAGAACTTCGGCAAAAAGTCTTTGAATGAAATAAAGGAATTACTGGCGGGTATGGGGCTGACTTTAGGCATACAGATAGATCCCAAGAAATTAAAGAAAAATTAACGGGGATTAAACAAGAGGGACCGACTAAATGAGGCATAGAAAAAAGAGGCTGCAATTAAACCGTTTTAGCAGTTGGCATAAGGCGACGTTGAGGAGCATGGCCAGGAATTTATTGCTGCAACAGAGCATGAGGACTACTTTGACCAAAGCCAAGGCCTTAAGGCCGCTGGCTGAAAAACTGGTCTTGTTGGCTAAGCAAGATACCCTGGCTGCCCGGCGCTATGCCTTTAAGATACTTGGCGACCACAAAGTTGTCAGCCTGCTCTTTAAAGAGATCGGCCCGCGTTTTACTAAAAGAGTAAGCGGCTTTACGCGTATAATCAATTTAGGCGTAAGGAGAGGGGATGATGCCAAAGTAGTCATTATGGAACTTACCGAGATCAAAAGAAAAGAAGTCAAGAAGCCAAAGAAGAAAATGGAGGCTGCGGCGCATCAGGAGCATGTCTCGGAAGCTGCTGGAGATAAGCCTGTCCAGGAGAAAAAAACCGAAACTAAGACAGCAGTCCAAGAGAGGCCGCCGGTAACCAAGAGGCCCGCTAAGAAATTCTTAGGCGGATTAAAGAATATTTTCAAAAAAGAAAGAGATTCTTTATAAAAAGCGTATATGCGCATAGATACAAGGCTTGCCGAACGCGTAAAGAAGATAAACCCTTCTTCGACTCTTGCCATAACTTCACGGGCTAAAAAGCTAATATCCGAAGGCAAGGATATCGTGAATTTTGCCGCCGGAGAACCGGATTTTGACACCCCGGATTTCATTAAAGACCAGGCCATATCCGCCATTAAAGGCGGGTTCACCAAATATACCCCTTCCACCGGCATCCCGGAACTAAAAAAACTCATCTGCGAGAAATTCAAAAAAGAAAACCAGATTGAATACGCCCCCGAACAGATAGCCGTATCAAGCGGGGCAAAACACAGCATATTTAATACCCTGCTGGCCTTGGTTAACCCGCAGGACGAGGTGATCATCCCTTCTCCTTACTGGGTAAGCTACCCTGAAATGGTAAATATCTGTGAAGGATCCCCGCGCTTTGTCAAAACCCTGCCCGAAAATAATTTTAAATTAACTACGGAAGAATTAGAGAAACAGCTAAGCAATAAGACCAAGCTGCTGATATTAAATACTCCATCTAACCCTACCGGATGCGTCTATAGCCGCAAAGAATTAGAGGAGATAGCCAGAATCTGCGTAGCCAGAAAGATCTTTGTCGCCAGTGACGAAATATACGAAAAGCTTATTTACGACGGGCAGAAACATATTTCCATCGCCGGATTCAATAAAGATATCTATGACCTGACTATTACTATTAACGGCCTTTCCAAGAGTTATTCTATGACCGGATGGAGGATAGGATACCTGGGAGGGCCCAAAGACGTAGTCAGCGCTATCTCTAATTTACAGGATCATTCCACCTCATGCCCGGTTTCAATCTCCCAAAAAGCGGCAGTCGCAGCCTTAAGCGCCCCGGATGATTTTTCACAGAAGATCTGTAAGGAATTCCAGGCCAGGCGCGACTATATGGCCTCCCGTCTTAATAAAATCAAGAAAATAAAATATGTCCTTCCTGGAGGAGCGTTCTATATATTCTGCGATATCTCCCAGACCCGCCTTGATTCCCTGACTTTTGCCAGCCGTCTGCTGGAAGAAACTTTTGTAAGCATAATCCCGGGCGATGGTTTCGGCAGAAACGACTATGTGCGCCTGAGTTTTGCCACTAGCACTACACAGATAGAAAAAGGCGTGGATAGAATAGCCGCATGGTTAAGTAAGAATACTTAAATAAATATGGGCAAGACAATCGCGGAAAAAATATTAAGTAATCACGCGGGCAGAAGCTTAAGGTCCGGCGAATTAGCGCTTTGTAAAATTGACTTTGCTTTCGGCCAGGACGGGACATCTTCCATTATCATTGACCGGGTCAGGGATCTAGGCTTAAAGACTTTAAATACAGAATTCTGCATGGTCATTGATCATAGTGCCCCGTCTCCCAGCGAAGGGGTTTCGCGGGTACATAAGAAGATGCGCGATTTTAGCCAAGAATATAATACCGCCTTCTTTGATATCGGTTGCGGCGTCTGTCATCAGGTCATCCCGGAATCAGGGAAGATCCTCCCTGGCGAGCTGGTCCTGGGGGCGGATTCGCACACCTGCACTTACGGGGCCTTGGGGATTTTTTCCACGGGAGTAGGCTCAACTGACCTGGCAGTTGCCCTGGCCACCGGTTACAATTGGTTTAAAGTCCCCGAGACACTGAAAATAATCGTAAAAGGAAAGCTCGCCAGGGAGGTATTTGCCAAGGATATCATCTTGCATATTATTGATAATATCAAGGCTGACGGAGCCACCTATAAAGCCGTGGAATTCTCCGGCCCGGTTATAGACGAGCTGGATATGGACGGTAGGTTTACTATGTGCAATATGGTGGTAGAGATGGGGGCCAAATGCGGTTTTATGCCGGTAGATAAAAAAACAATCGCCTGGTTAAAAACGCGACTTCCCAAAGGCAAAAAGATCAATCCGGTGGCCGCGGATAAAGACGCCAATTACGAAAAAGTCTTAGAGTTTGATGTTTCTAAACTAAAGCCTCAGGTATCTCTTCCGCATAGCGTGGATAATGTCTTACCGGCGCAAGAATTAAAAGATACAAAGATAGATGAAGCGTTCTTGGGCACCTGCACTAATGGTAGAATAGAAGACTTGAAAATAGCGGCAATGATGCTAAAATCAAGGAAGGTGCATCCCGGGGTAAAATTCATTATTGCCCCCAGTTCGCGCAGTGTATTCCTGGAGGCCCTGAAGCTGGGACTGGTGGATATATTTATTAATGCCGGGGCGGTGATCGTTGCCTGCGGCTGCGGGCCATGCGTGGGCACGCACAATGGGATACCCGCGGATAAAGAAGTAGTCATCTCCAGCGCCAACAGGAATTTCAAAGGCAGGATGGGTAATCCATCTGCCTTCATATATCTTGCTTCTCCGGCGACTGTGGTCGCTTCGGCGATAGAAGGCAGGATCGTTGATCCAAAGAAATACCTATAATCAGGAGGCTAAAGATGGAGATAAAAGATCTTTTGTTGCTCTGCATTAAAAAAAAGGCTTCCGATTTACATATCACCGAGAAAGAACCTCCGCTCCTACGCGTAGATGGTAAACTGCAACGCCTGGATTTTCCTATCTTCAACAAGCATGACCTGAAGATCATGATATATAGCATCATGACTAACCCCCAGAAAGAAAAGTTTGAACGCGACCTGGAGTTAGATTTTTCTTTGGCCCTGCCGGATCTGGAACGTTTTCGTGTCAATGTGCATATACAAAGAGGTTCCGTAGAGGCCGCTTTCAGGCGCGTGCCGCTAATTATACCTACTATGGATGAATTGGGATTGCCCGACGTGATCTTGGAGCTTGCCCGCCGGCCTAACGGCCTGGTCTTGGTTACCGGACCGACAGGGATGGGGAAGACTACTACCCTGGCGGCGATGATAGAAGTGATTAACAATGAAAGAGACGCTATGATCGTTTCCATTGAAGATCCCATTGAGTTTATCTTTACCAACAAAAAAAGTATAATCAAACAGAGGGAAGTGCATTCTGACACCCTTTCTTTTGCCGCTGCCCTAAGACATGCCTTGAGGCAGGACCCTAATGTTATCGTTGTAGGCGAAATGCGCGATTTAGAGACTATCTCTACAGCCCTGACTGCCGCTGAGACCGGGCATTTGGTCCTGGCGACACTACATACTGCTGACGCCCCGCAGACCATAGAAAGGATCATAGACGTTTTTCCACCTTACCAGCAGCAGCAGGTAAAGTTACAATTAGCGGATTCCCTTCAGGGGGTAGTTTCGCAGTTATTACTGGAGCATTCTTCTGGCACCGGCAGGGTCCTGGCCACCGAAGTTATGATCGGCACGGCAGGGGTCAGGAATCTTATCCGCGAACACCAGATCGAGCAGATACCCACGTTAATGCAGACCGGTTCTCAATACGGGATGAGGACTATGGATAAGTCATTAAAAGAACTGGTTAAAATCGGAAGGATCAGTATGGATATGGCGTTATCCAAGGTTAAGAATATGGACGAGTTCAAACAACTATGAAGTTGTCCGGCCAGGCATTAAAATTAGGGGATAATATAAATACGGATTTTATTATCTCCGGCCGTTATAAATTCGCCATCACCGATATCAAGGAATTATCCAAGCATATTATGGAAGACATTGATCCCGGATTTTCCGCTAAGATCAAACCGGGTAATTCCATGATAGTAGCGGGTAAGAATTTCGGGATGGGCTCATCACGGGAGCAGGCGCCTCTGGTAATCAAGGAATCCGGGATCACCGCGGTCCTGGCCAAGTCTTTCGCGCGTATCTTTTACCGGAACAGTTTTAATATCGGGCTGCCGCTGGTGGAGATAGACACGGATAAGATTAGAGAGACCGATTCCCTGGAACTAGACCTGGATAAAGGTATAGTCAAAAATACTACCGCCAACATTGAGTTTAAGATAAATCCCATCCCCGCGTTCATGCAGGAATTATTAAAAGAGGGCGGGGTAATCAATTACGTAAAAAAATATAAAAAATTACCGCAAGTGGAGTAAGTATGGCGCGCAAGATAACCTTGATCCCTGGTGACGGTATTGGCCCGGATGTGGCTGAAGCGGCAAAAAGATGTATCGAGGCCACAGGGGTAAAGATAGAGTGGGAGGAATTAAACGCCGGAGCCGACGCACTGGAAAAGACCGGTTCCCTCTTGCCGGATGCGGTTGTAGAATCAATAAAGAAAAATAAAGTTGCCCTTAAAGGGCCGATCACTACTCCTATCGGGGGAGGTTTTCGTTCGGTAAACGTGGCATTAAGACACGCCCTGGATTTGTATGCCTGCGTGCGGCCGGCAAAGACCTATCCGGGAGTAAAGAGCCTTTATAAAGATATTGACCTGGTGGTAATCAGGGAAAATAGCGAAGACCTTTATGCCGGCATTGAGTTTGAAGAGGGGAAACCCGAGACCAGAGATATTATTAATCAGATCAAAAAATATACCTCCAAAGATATTCGCCAGGATTCTGGAATTTCCATAAAACCCATATCAAAATACGCCTCTGAGCGTATCGCGCGTTTTGCCTTTGAATATGCCGTTAAATCCGGACGCAAGAAAGTTACCGCGGTGCAGAAGTCCAATATTATGAAATTTACCGACGGGCTATTCCTGCAGTCTGCCCGAAAAGTAGCCGCGGAATACGCGGGGAAAGTCGCCTTTGAAGAAGCCCTGGTTGATAATATGTGTATGCAGCTAGTGCAGAAGCCGAAGAATTATGATGTTCTGCTCTTGCCTAATCTTTACGGGGATATTCTTTCGGACCTCTGCGCGGGCTTAGTCGGAGGTTTAGGGGTGGCCCCGGGGGCGAATATCGGCCGTGATATGGCTGTTTTTGAAGCGGTGCATGGAGCAGCCCCGAAATATAAAGGGCTGAATAAGGTTAATCCGGTAGCGATGATACTCTCCGGGATGCTCATGCTTAGATATATCAATGAAACAGAGGCCGCCTCCAGACTAGAGAACGCGGTCAAAGATGTGATTGCCCAAGGCCGATTCGTAACCTACGATTTAAAACCTGACCCCAAAGATCCGTCTGCAGTAGGCACGCGCGAGATGGCGGATGCCATCATTAAAAAGATAAAAAAATAAGATGAAAATAAGTGTGATTGGAGCTGGTAATGTCGGAAGCCTTACTGCCCTGCGCCTGGCCCAGGATGGGGCGGGGGATATTCTATTAGTAGATATCGTCAAGGGGTTAGCCCAAGGCAAAGCCTTTGACCTGGAGGATGCCCGTTACCCTCTGCAGAATAATTATCGCCTAGAAGGCACGGATGATATCTCCAGAATAAAAGATTCGGACCTGATAGTCATTACCGCCGGCCTGGCGCGCAAGCCCGGGATGACCCGTGAAGAATTATTAAATAAGAACGCCGGTATCTTAAAAGAGATTTGCCTGAATATAAAGAAACTCGCCCCTCAATCTATCCTGATAGAAGTAACCAATCCTTTAGATTTGATGACCCGATTTGTTTTAAAGGCTACCGGCTTTAGCCCTTCCAGGGTATTAGGTATGGGTGTGAGCCTGGATGCCGCAAGGTTTGCCAATCTTATCGCCGCTGAACTGAATGTCCCGGTAACAGACGTAGAGGCCTTTGTGATTGGCAGCCATGGCGAAGGCATGCTCCCTCTGGCGCGGGTTACTAATATTAAAGGCGTTTCCCTGGAAGAAAAACTGGATAAAGGAAAAATAGAGGGCTTGGTCAAGAAGACCATAAACCGAGGCGCGGAAATCGTATCCCTGTTAGGCAGCGGCAGCGCTTATTTCGCGCCCTCAGCAGCCATATCCGATATTGTGCAGGCGATCACTAAAGACCAGAAACGCACTATAGGGGTATCCGCTTATCTTAATGGCGAATATGGGATCAAAGATGTTTGCATAGGAACCCTCTGCAGCATAGGCAGGCAGGGAATTGAGAAGATTATTGAAATATCCTTACAAAAGGATGAAAGCGAAGCTTTACTTAGCTGTGCGGCCAATCTTAAGGTACAGTATAGCAACATTACAGTATAGCCGTTATGGATTATGATCTGGCTGTAATCGGCGCAGGATGGGCGGGTTTTAACGCGGCCTTGCGTGCCAAGGACGCGGGCTTAAAAGTCTGCCTGATCGAAAAGGCTGATATCGGCGGGACCTGCCTTAACCGCGGCTGTATACCTACCAAATCCCTGATCCAATCCGCGAAATTATTCTCGCAACTTAAAAAATCCGCTAATTTCGGCATAGAGTCATCTCTACCCAGTGCCAATTTTTTAAAGATCCAGGAAAGAAAAGATAATATAGTTCGTCAGCTACGCGCCGGCATGCAATCTGCGCTTAAGGGAGTGGACTTTTTATCTGCCCAGGCGCAGATTATCTCTGTCGGAGAAATAAAAGCTGGGGGACAATTCATAAAAACTAAGTCTATCCTTATTGCTTGTGGTTCCGGCCCCCAGGAGCTGGCCGGTTTTAAATTTGATGGCCGTAAGATAATCTCCAGTGATGACATCCTGAATCTAAAAAACATACCTCCCACGTTGTTGATCATAGGGGGCGGGGTCATCGGGTGCGAATTCGCCAGTCTATTCGCGGCTTTAGGCGCTCATGTAACGATAGTAGAATTTATGCCGCAGCTTTTACCTGGCATGGATAAAGAAGTTGCCAAAAAGATTGAAACGGCATTCAAGAAGCGCGGGATAAAAGTAAATACCAATACCCGGGCTACTCCGGAACTTTTGTCTAGTCATGAACTGGTTTTAGTATGCGTAGGAAGAAAACCTTTTGTGGAAGGCTTAGGCCTGGAGGCCTGCGGCGTAAAATTAGAGAAAGGAAGGATATTGGTTGATGAATACCTGCGCACCAATATTCCGGGTATCTTTGCCTCCGGAGATTGCGTTAGCAAGACCATGCTCGCTCACTTTGCCGCCTATCAGGGTATAATTGCCGCCGGGAATATCATCCATCCGGATCGTCCGATCAAAGCCGATAATACGGTGATCCCCGGATGTATTTTTACTGATCCGGAGATTGCCAGCGTGGGGCTAATCCAGGAAGAGGCAGAGGGTAGGGGAATGGATATAAAAATAAACAAATTTGATTTCCTGGGTTCAGGGATGGCGCGCATATTAGACGAAACCGAAGGTTTTATTAAGGTTGTATCTGATAAGAAGACAGAAACGCTCCTGGGAGCTTTTATCATCGGTCCGAAAGCTACGGAATTAATCGCTATATTTACTGTCGCCATAACCAATAATCTGAAATTATCCCAACTACGCAATACTATTTTTGCCCACCCCAGTTTATCAGAGTCAATACATGAGGCGGTAAAATAATCCGATGAAGCCCGAAGTATTTGATTTAGGGTTAATTGATTTTCAGAAAGCCTACGATTTCCAAAAAGAAATATTCGGCCGCGTCAAAAATGGCAAAACTTGCGGCGCCCTGATCCTCTGCCGGCATAATCCGGTGGTTACCTTAGGCAGGTCAGCAAATAAAAATAATCTTCTGGTTTCGGCGGAAGAATTAAAGGCCAAAGGCATAAGGGTATACGCGTTAGAGCGGGGAGGAGATATAACGTATCACGGGCCGGGACAGTTGACCCTTTATCCTGTTCTTGACCTACGTTACCTCAAAAAAGATATACATTGGTTCTTAAGGAAGATGGAGAGCGCGATCATAGGTTTTCTGGCGGATTTCGGGGTAGAGGCGCGCCAGCGTGTGGGATTTACCGGCGCCTGGATAGGCCAGCGCAAGATCGCTTCTATCGGCATAGCTATAAGGAATTGGATAACCTTTCACGGATTAAGTGTTAATATAGAAAAAAACGACTTAAAAAATTTTGAATTGATCCGGCCTTGCGGAATGGATATTAAAATGATCTCCCTGGAGGAGGCTTCTGGTAGGGTAATTGATAGTAAAATAGCGGCAGAAAGAATAATATGGAATTTCAGACGCACCCTTGACAATCCTGTTCTCATAAACAACCGTCAAGGGTTCAATTCGCGCAATAACTTACTCACACTTAAGTGTTCGTAAGTTATGCGCTCATTGAAGGAGGTAAATATGATTGAAGTCCATTTACCTGAATTAGGGGAAGGTATCAAGAAGGCCACAGTTTCATATTGGTATTTTCAGGAGAGGGAGAAGGTAAGCGAAAAGGATGACCTGGTGGAATTAGCTACTGATAAAGCCACTTTTAATCTTCCTGCTCCCGCCAGCGGCATACTTACACAGATATTCTTTCGCGAAGGAGATACGGTAAGCGTAGGAGAGATGCTGGGGATAATAGAAGATAACCCGTAGGTTTCTATAAAAAGGGGTCAGGCGCTTTTTAAAAAAGGGGCCTGACCCCTTTTTTTTGAATAACGCTTGACAAGGCTTGATTTTGCTAGTATATATATGATTATCGTAGATATGTCTAACACCCCGCGCTTATGTGGTATTGCGCCGGTGTACCCTTGTGGGTAAGGAGTGTGGTATGAAAAAGGAAAAGGAGATTCTGACTTCAAAGGAGGTGGCTGAATATCTCAACATTCATCCTTTGACTGTGCATAAATACGCGCGCGAAGGCAAGATCCCCGCGTTTAAGATTGGCACAGATTGGAGATTCCACAAGAAATACATCGAGAGATGGATAAGAGAGAAATCAGTGTATCACTCCGGCGGTAAAGAGAGCGGCAACTTATTTAGGGATTAAGAAAGGGCAAGTAATCTATGTGGTACTGGGTCTTCAGGGGAATATCACTGGTAATCCTAAAGGTATTCTTCCGGCTTAAAGTAGAGGGGCTGGAGAATATCCCGAAAAAAAGCAACTTTATAATAGTCGCTAATCACTCCAGCTACCTTGACCCCTTTGTAGTGGGGGCGGCGATTCCTCAGAAAGTCTACTGGATAGCCTGGAAGCATTTTTATAAAAGACTTATCACTAAATGGTTCATGCAAAAGACCGATACGCTGCCGGCGGCGGGGAATTCTTCCGAAAAGGCAGTTTTTTTATTGATGGAGAATAAAAATGTCGGTTTATTCCCGGAAGGCCGGCGTAGTTTTGACGGCAAAGTAGGGGAATTTAGGCGAGGCGCCGCACTTCTGGCCTTAAAAACCGGCAGGCCTATCGTCCCTTGCTCTATCCTGGGGGCATATGAAGCCCTTCCGCGCGGGGCCAAATTCCCGCGCTTGCGGCAGATAAAGATAAAGATCGGCAGACCTAAGTACTTATTTAAGGAATTCGAGGATATTGTTGACGACCTGTATCTAGAAGATGGGATTTTCCAGATCAGGAATACAATCAGGGAGATGATATATGCCGGATAATGACATAATGGAGATAAGTATTACTAGGGTCATACCCGCCAGAAAATGGAGAGTGATCCGCTTCTTAACTAAGGTCCAGGATTTTCCTTCTTTTATCCCTACAGTCAAGGAAGCGGTGGCGATCCAGAAAAGAGGCAATATTGTGCGCACCAAGTGGCACATCCTGGTTAACAGCGTTCCCATAACCTGGGTAGAAGAGGATACCTTAGACCTGCAGAATAACGCCCTTTATTTCCACTCTATCGAAGGAGACCTGGAGGAATTCGCAGGAGAGTGGCGTTTCCAGGACTTACCTACAGGCACAAGGGTTACGGTCAATGTCCGTCTGAGGGTGGGGATCCCGGCGATAAAAGAATTCGCTGATCTCTATATCAAGAAGATATTACAGAATAATTTTGAGTTTATCCTGGAGGCATTAGAGAAGAGATCGATCGCCCTGCGTTACTCTGAATATAAACGCACGGGCAAGCCGACTATTGACGGTTTTGGAGTGATCGGGCATTTCTACAACGTCAAACACCTGGAGAAATGTTTAAAGATGCTGGACCCTGGCTTTAAGATGCCTTCGCAGGAATTCTTGGGCCAACTTTTTAACATCACTCCTTCTTTTAAACTTTATGATATGGATAATTTCAAATCCAAGAGCGGCGAATCTACCCGGGGGGCTTTTTTCGTGGCTACCTTTATCCCTGATATGATAGAGCGGGATATGTGGTCTATCCTGGGCAAGGTGGTCCGGGCCTGCAAGATCGCCGAGAAACAAGGTATAGGAATAGTGACCCTGGGAGGATTTTCTTCCATCGTGGCCGAGAGGATCGGCCACGAGATTACCGAAGAGGTGGATATACCGGTAACCACTGGCAATACCTTTACCGCGGCAATGGTTATAGACGGGGTAAACAAGGCTGCCAGGGCCTTAAATAAAGACATTAACGGCGACAAGGTCGCTATTATCGGGGGCACCGGAGATATCGGCAGCGCTTGTGCCAGACATTTCGCACTGACCGCCGGACACCTGACTATTACCGGCCGCACCAAAGAAAATCTGCGCCGTATGCAGAAAGAATTATCTTCTCTGCGTAAAGCCAGAATAGTCGCTACCACCAATAACGAGCAGGCAGTCCGGGATGCCGACGTGGTCATTGCCTGCGCCAGCGTCAGCGCTTCTATCCTCAAAACAGAGTGGTTTAAGCCCGGGGCCATTATCTGCGACGTAGGTTACCCTAAAAATATCTCTTATGCCCCCGTGACCAGGGATGATATCCTGATATTCTCCGGAGGGCTTTCTAAGTCTCCGACACCCGTTACTTTCCCGGTGGATACCGGTCTGCCGGCAAAGGATGTATTATACGGATGTTTTGCCGAGGCGATCATCCTGGCCCTAGAGAAGCGTTTTGAGAATTTTAGTTTTGGCAGGGGTAATATTACCCTGGAAAAAATAGATGAAATAAGGCAGATGGGGAAGAAGCATGGCTTTGAGGCCGCTGATTTTTATTGGGGAGATAAACTGGTAGACGTCTCAAATTTAGGAAGGACTAAGGAGGCCGCTAAGGTCTAACAATTATGGAATTAAATACCGATGTGATTGTCGTGGGCTCAGGAGTTGGCGGCTCCACCGCAGCCAGAGAATTAGCCAAAAAAGGCAAAAAGGTCATTATACTGGAAAAAGGGGAACTTTGTTCTCCTAAGCAGTGGGGTTCTGAAGTCTTGGCCTTTAAGTTTTATGATAAATACGGGTTATGGAGCAGAAGCAGGGAAGGCGTATTTTATTATCGCACGATAATGGCCGGAGGGACTTCAATAGTCAGCTGCGGAAACGGGGTAAGGAGCCTGGAAAAAGAACTAAAAAGTTTGGGGATAGACTTAAACAATGAATTCCGCCAGGCCGAGAAGGAATTAGGAGTAGGACCTGTCCCTAAAAGGCTGATCGGTCCCGGGACAGCGGCGATAATGCGCTCGGCTCAAGGATTGGGCGTTAAGATGGTGCCGATGCCGAAATTGATAAATTTTAAGAAATGTATCGGCTGCGGCAATTGCGTGGTGGGATGCCGCACCGGCGCCAAATGGACAGCGCTGGACTATTTATACCAGGCGCAAAGACTGGGTGCTACTTTAATGACCGGGATAAATGTTAACCGGATATTATCTTCCCGGGGTGTAGTGACAGGTGTGGAGGGGCATAATAAGTTAGGAACAAAAGTGAAGATAATCGCCCCTGTTGTTATCTTGGCTGCCGGCGGGATAGGCACGCCGGTCATCCTGCTGAATTCCGGCATTAAAGCAGGCAGGAAATTATTCTTGGATCTTTTTACCGTGACCTTCGGGATAACTAAAAACCTGGGGATGAGCCAGGAACTGACTATGGCGGCGGTAAACCATGATAATAAGGGTTTTATCCTCTCGCCTTTTATAGATACCCCTTTTGCCTTGGCTTCAGTTGTGCCCGTGCCATTGAGGCGTAACTTGAAAATACTCACCAAAAGAAAAGATATGCTTGGGATCATGGTAAAAATCAATGATGATTCCCGGGGTAGTGTCTCCAAGGATGGAAAAATAGGGAAAAAATTGACCCGTGGCGACCTCTCTAAATTAAAGAAGGGCGCGGATATCTCAAAGAAAATCCTTATCGGCGCCGGAGCAGCTCCGGAAACGATAATTACCACTAAGGTGCGCGGCGCGCATCCCGGAGGGACAGCGGCCATAGGCGAGGTGGTAGATAAAAATCTCCAGACAAAAATAAAGAATTTATATGTTGCTGACGGCAGTGTGCTCCCCAAGAGCCCCGGACTTCCGCCGATAGTGACTATTGTTGCCCTGGCTAAGAGGTTAGCCAAAAGGATAAAATGAATTTATACGGCATCTCCAGCATATTAACGGCGATTACCAGCCTTTCTATGGCTGTCTTCGTTTATGCCAGGGGCCGTAATAAATTAGCCCGGATCTGGTCGGCATTCGCCGCCAGCGCCTCTTTTTACGGATTCGGCGCTTTTATGGTCACTTCCGCGCAGTCCGCGCAACAGGCCTGTTTCTGGTGGCAGGTGGCTTATATCGGGATAATCCTGCTGCCGTTTATTTTTGTTCTATTAGCCTACGAATTCTTAAATATCCACCGCCCCCGGGTTATAAAATTCTTCGGTTTCTGCACGTTCATTTTCCTAGCCGCAAATTTCTTCTCCCGTAAATTATTTATCAAGGACTGCACCCTGTATTTTAGCGATATGCCCACGGTCAAGCCGATATATTTTGTCTATCCCGGAGGGTTATTACTCTATATTTTTATTCTCTTCGCATTTTTCGGCTGGGTTACTTACGCGCATCTGGAATTGATCAAGAATTACAGAAAGATCGGCATACTCAAACGCCACCAGATCAAATATTTCTTCTTTGCCGCCGCCTTAGGGTTCATCGGAGGAGGCGCGTCTTTCCTGCCTTGCTTTGGCATAAGCTTCTATCCGCTCTTAAACTTCGCTGTCCCGCTTTATTTCATCATTATGAGTTACGCGATAATGCGCTACAACCTGATAGACATAAAAGTAGCCATTACCCGCACCGGCATATTCATCGCCGTCTATACACTGGTCCTGGGGCTGCCTTTTGCGGTTACCGCCGGGATGAAAAATTGGCTGATAAGCATATTTGGGGCTAATTGGGTAATATTTCCCCTGCTGCTGATGGTGATCCTGGCTACCGCCGGTCCGTTTATCTATATTTCTTTACAGCGTAAGGCCGAAGAAAGGCTCCTCAGGGAACAAAGGAGTTACCAGGATATCCTCAGGCAGACCGCTATGGGGATGACCCGTATCCATAACCTGCAGCAATTGTTGGACCTGATCATCAGCGCAGTCACCGCTAACGTGCGTATTTCTCATTCCGCGGTATACCTGCACGACGCCGGATCCGGGAAATTCATATTGAAAAGCGGTTCTAATTTAAAACCGGGCCAGCCGGATTCAATAGGCAAGGAGGACCCGGTAATCCGCTGGATCAGGAAAGAAAGAAAACCTTTGGTCTATGAAGAGCTAAAACAGGGCGTCCTGGATAATCCCGATCCTGTCCTGAAGGAGATAGTGGAGGATATGCGTGACTTGCGCGCCGCCATCATCCTTCCCAGTTTCCTGGAGGAAAAATTACTCAGCCTGCTGGTGCTGGGAGATAAACTCAGCGCTAAAATTTATACCCCGGAAGACTTAAATATCTTTTCTATCTTGGCGGACCAGACCGCCCTGGCTATTGAGAGCGCGCTGCTCTATGAAAACATAGAAGAGCAGGTTAGGAAGAGAACCAAGGAATTATTGGAAGTCCAGAAACAACTGGTTCACGCGGAAAAACTGGCTACCGTCGGTACTCTCGCCGGCGGGGTGGCGCATGAAATAAATAATCCTCTGACAGCGGTGCTTACCAATGTGCAGATGCTTCTGTCTACTCCGAATAATCTGGATACGGATTCTAAGGAATCACTGGAGTTGATAGAAGAAGCCACCAAGCGCTGCCGGACAATAGTCCAGAAATTAATGGCTTACGCCAAAAAACCATTGGAAGCCGCCACTCCTGCCAAAACCGTGGATATGTTCAATGCCACCTTAAATGTTGTTACTTTCCTTAAATACCAGTTAGAGCAGGAGAATATCAAGATAGTTACCCAGGCTAAAGAAGGTGAATATTTAGTAACCGGCGACCAGAGCGAGCTGGAGCAGGTGCTGACCAACATCATTCTTAACGCCCGAGATGCCATAAAGCAGGTGAAAAAAAGCGGCTTGATAAATATTTCTTTTTCTAAAGACAGCAAATTCGTTAAGGTACGGGTTAAGGATGACGGCCCGGGAATCCCCAAAGAAATAATGCATAAGATATTTGATCCGTTCTTCTCTACTAAGGATGTGGGTAAAGGCACCGGCCTGGGGCTTTCTATCTGTCAGGCGATCATAGAGAAACATAATGGTGCAATTACCGTGGCATCCGAGCCTGGTAAAGGCTCAACCTTTACAATCAATATTCCTGTGGTAGAATTAAAGAGCGGCAAGGAGAATAAAGCCTGATGCCAAAGAATATCTTAGTCATTGACGATGACGGTTTAGTGACCAAGTCCCTCTGCGCGCTGCTGAATAAAACCGGATTATCAGCCACCCCGGAGAATAGCGGCTATGACGCCATAGATAAGATAAAGGGTATGCATGTGGACCTGATCGTGGTAGATATAAAAATGCCCGGTATAGACGGAGTAGAGACCGTAAAAAGGATAAAAGAGATTTTAAGATCTAAAAATAAGGCGGATATCCCGGTGATCTTTATTACCGGATACGCCGATAATCAGGCAAACCTTGAAGCTGAAAAATTAGGGGAAGTGATATTAAAGCCCCTGGATAGCAAGGAATTCCTGGAGCGTATCAACCATTACCTGTAAAGGGGGCGCTAAGATGCCGAAAAACATTTTAGTTATTGATGATGAAGGGTTGGTAACCAAGAGCCTGCGTAAATTACTAACTAAGGAAGGCTATAACGCGGTAATCGCCTCCGGGGCCTCGGAGGCGATGGAAAAACTTAAGGCCTTTAGTTTTGACCTGATCATCAGCGATATCAGGATGCCGGAGATAGACGGAATTGAAACTATTCAAAGGCTGCGCCAGCTCCAGAAAGACGCGGGTAGGCAGCCTATACCGGAGATCATCATAACCGGACATGCCGACCAAGAAAAATATAAAGAAGCCCTGAAATTAGGGGTGAGTGATTATATATTTAAGCCCTTTGACACCCAACAATTTTTAGAAGCCATTAAGGGGAAATTAAATGTTGCTTAAAGACAAGACCGCAATAATCAGCGGGGCAAGCAGGGGTATTGGCAGGGCAATAGCCCTGGAATTAGCTAAACAAGGATGCAATATCGCTTTTAATTATCTAAAAAGCCAGGCAGAGGCAGAGAGCCTGGAAGCGGAACTGGCAGCCCTGGACGTAAAAGCAAAAGCCACGCAGGTAGATATCAAGGATTTCGCGGCGGTATCTGTTTGGGTAGAAGAGACAAAGGCAACCTTCGGCGGATTAGATATTCTGGTAAATAACGCCGGCATCATCAGAGATAAGGCCTTGGCCTTGATGAGCCCGGATGATTGGCACGAAGTAATAAACACCAATTTAGGCGGCGCGTTTAACCTTACCCGCGCGGCAGTAATAACATTTATCAAGCAGAAAAAAGGGGATATCGTCAATATTACTTCGGTAACCGGAGTTACCGGTATGCCCCGGCAGTCTAATTATGCCGCCTCTAAGGCCGGGATAATCGGATTTACCAGGTCGCTGGCCCAGGAATTAGCGCCTTATAATATCCGGGTTAATGCCGTTGCCCCGGGTTTTATTGATACCGATATGACCCAGGGGTTAAAGCAGGAATATAAAGACGAGATTATCCGCAATATTCCTCTGGCGCGCTTTGGCAAGAGCCAGGATGTGGCTAAAACAGTTAAATTCTTATTAAGTAATGCCTCAAGCTATATTACCGGCCAGACCATTATTATTGACGGAGGGATGAGCCTGGTTTAAATATGGATGAAAAACGCGTAGTCATCACGGGGATAGGAGTGATCGCCCCCAACGGAATAGGCAAAGATGAATTCTGGCAGGCCCTATCCAAAGGAAGCTCCGGGATA